>JAZLJV010000117.1:0-6283 GCA_045618025.1 Clostridia bacterium | reverse complement strand
AACGACAAAGAAATTATAAAATACACCGTTGAAGCGTTTGACCACAACTACGCAAAAGATTTGCCGTGTTTGACCAACTGCTTGGGCGACACCTACGGTTTTGGCCTTACCACTCGCACAATCTACGCACCTACGGGCAGTAACATAGCACAACTGTTGTTGCAGTTTTACTACGACGTTCCGCTTGATATTGACTACTCAATTACCACTTCGCTGGATGCAATAGGCAAATATCTTGTAGAACAAGGTTACACAAAAGAGAAAAACGGTGTTTACACTAAGGGCGACATTTGCATTAACCCTGTTGACTCAAGTTTGGACCTTTTTGTTTACGTGTGGCCAAAAGTTAAATAACGATACAAAACGGCTTAAACTCCGTTTCGCATAATTTTTAAAGGAGAAACAAAAATGAAAACAAAAATCAAAGCAAACAAAATTGTTTACATCTTGCTTGCCGTTTTGATGGTTATGAACTGTATGCTTACCGCTTGTGGTGACGTAGTAACAATTCATATGCAAATCAGCGATGATACTATTGCCAAGGGACAAACCGTTAGTGTTTTGGCAATGGCAAGCAATGGAGAAGAATGCAAACTTTCCGTAACCAATCCGGAACTTGTAGTTCTTAACGGTAACAACCTTACCGTTATTGCCGAACCGGAAACCGATACCAAAGTTACCGTTACGGCATCACTTGCAAGTGACCCTGATACAAAAACAACAAAGGAAATCACGGTAAAAGCTGCAGTTCCTGTTGCACCAACGGTGGAAATTTTTGCAAGCACAACGGAACTTACAATGGCTAACTTTGCCCGTCTTACCGTTACTGTTTCCGACGGCTCGGCTTACAACGTAAGAGTTTCACACGCAAATCTCGTTCACTACTTTGACGGCGTTGTTTCCGTAGTGGAAGAACCTGAAACGGATACAGTAGTTACCGTTACGGTTACTACAACGGGTAAAGTTCCTGCAATAAAAACTTTGGACCTTACAGTAAAAGCAAAGGCACAAAAACCTAACATTGTTGTTACAACACGTGCTACCGAACTTAGTGAACAAAACAACGAGGCACTTATTAACGTTGCTGCGCCACAAGGTTTGGACTACACTTTGGCAGTTACCAAGGGCGAACAGTATGTAACGTTGGACCAACAAACCAACACAATTACCTGGAATGCTGAAAACCTTGCAGTTGATACCTACATTACTGTTACCGCAACACTTGATAGCGACAGCACCGTTACAAGCAGTTGCAACTTGGTAATTCGTGCAAAACGTATTGCCGGCAAAGTTATCGGTAGCAACGGCATTGAACTGACTCAGGAAAAGATTGATGCAATCGGCAACGAAAGCATTACCGTTAACGGTACGCTTTCCGACTGCTACACAAACCTTAACACTCAAATGACAGACATAACCACTTACGATATGTCCGTACAAATGAGCAACGGCGCATGGAGAGGCGAATGGAACGTTGCAAATTCACTTGGCAATGCACAGGTGGATAACTACCGCAAAGGTACTTCTACAGGTGCAAAGGATGCTCTCGGTAACGACTACCACTACTGGAACAGAGCGTACATCAACAAGGATAACGAAGTTGCTTATAAACCTGTTACCACTTACCAAAGTCAACCGATTTATTGGGAAGAACAACACCTTTGGAACCACCTTGGAGATTTGCCACTCGGTAAAATTGTAAACGCCGAAGCAGAACTTGCCTTTGACCTTACCAAGTACGGCTACACAAGCAATGACGGCTTGGCAGTGTTCCTTTACAAGGCAAACGAAAACACAACTACCGACGAATACTTCTTCCTTACCTACCTTTCTTACTGCTTAACACCTATGCTTGCTGACACGCTTGACAGCGTTTACCTTGTTGTTGACAAAGACGGCATTGTGGGACTTATCGGCAGAACGGAAATTGATTTCAGCTACGGTGCAAGCGAAATTGACGAAGAAGGTTGGGATGCAAGCGATGACCAAAAGCCTGTTGCAAGCTACTATACCGAATTCAGCATTCGTTTCAGCGAAATTGGCACAACAGTTGTTGCAAACCCTGAAAAGTACACAACAACCCCGGATGACCTTCTTGGCGATAAGCCTTACGATGCACTTACATCTGCTTTGGCAAATATGAAGGGTAGCACAAACTACACCTTCCTTGCAGAAGAAATTTCCACCTATGCACCGTCTACCGATGCTGATGACTATGTTGTAGGCTCTTCACAAGGCAACAATACGTTAAAGATGCTCAGAAGAAGAGTTAACCCTGCTGCAAGCACACATACGGCAAGTGGCAAAGTTGGTACTTTGGGCTACGTTACAAGCGATGCAGTACTTCTTGCAAAGACCGGCAAGTATGACTACAGTATGGATAACCTTTTGTACTTTACCAATTTCAGTGGT
Organism: Clostridia bacterium; assembly: GCA_045618025.1. Taxonomy (GTDB): domain Bacteria; phylum Bacillota; class Clostridia; order Christensenellales; family CAG-314; genus Fimimonas. The sequence goes on along the minus strand of JAZLJV010000117.1, from coordinate 3,871 downwards.
TACAAGCAATTTAACGGCTGGTACGAAGAATTTGCTTACGATACAACCGTTGGTGCCCTTCACGGAACAAAACGTGTTGACAACGCAAGTATTTTGGATATTATTCCGCAATTCAACTTTGCGCCGGAAATTTTTGAGTTTACCGGCAATACCAAAGTACAAGGCATTGGTAATGTATTCTCTTTCAAAATCCGTGACGACTCCATCGCTCGTGAAGTTGCAATGGAACTCTCTATGGACGGCAACGCAAGAAATGCAACAAGCAGTGTTCAATACTCCTTCACGTTGGAAGTTGCTTGCGACATTATAGATAGCAAAATTGCAAACGCAAGACTTATCAAGGCTGTTTACCCTTACAGCTACGGAGCCGGCAGTTTTGGCGGTTACATTGAAGTTACCTACGACAAGGTAGGCACAACCGTTCTTGATGCGCCGGGTAGCCAATTTGAAGGTTTGTTTGACGGCTACGTTAACAGACAAATCATGTCCGATTGGTCTATGTACACGGTTAACGACTTCTACTACTTGCACAGCAACAACCACACAAAGAACTACGGTTGCTACGATGACAGTGACCCTGATCACCTTCAGTGGCACTGCACCAACCCTGACGGCTCTTACAGAGAAGGTAGCCACGTTGCAAGCGGTGAAACAATGTTCAAGTTTATCTACGGTGAAACGGAATACGCAAAAATGCCACAAGCATCGGCATTCCTTGCCGTATTCGGCGACAACATCAGTGGTCCGTTCTTCAACTCCAAAGAATCTACCCGTCACGAAAGTGGATGGGCCGACTACGCTAGCATAACGGCACGCACAACTGAATACGACGAAAACTCAATGGTTACCAACTACGAAGAAATTTGTGAAAAATTCAAGACGGAACTTGGTAAACTCGGTTTTGCCGTTTCTCAGGCAAACACTGATCTCAAGGGCAAAATTCCTGGACAAAGCAGTCGTTACCTTACCATGATTAGTGAAAACGGTACCGGCAACATTGAAATTGTTTTGGAAAACAACTACACCAAGAACTTCTGGGTTTACTTCTACGTAACCGGAGATTGGACACTTTCTAAATAATTTAAGTTTATGAAAAAGAAATACCTACTTATTGTTTTATTGGCACTGTTTGTGCTGGCACTGGTAGGCTGTGACACTACCGGAGTTATTGATACTCCGGTAGTTGTCAATATTACAGCAGTGGTGCCGTACAAAGTGCTTACAGCAGAAGAACTTTCCACCTACGACTTTACGCAGATGTTTGTTATAAGTGAAGACGGTCAGCAGGTGGAGACACTTTCTTCCTATGTGGATGCAAGCGGTGTTGTTGCAGACGGCAACGACCACACGGTAACTTGCACCTACAAAGAAAAAACCGCTACAGCAACGGTAAAGGCTTATCAGCCTGTTTACGAACTAAGTCTTTTGCAGGACGAGATTACCGTTTTTACCGGTGATGCTCTTAGCTACGACTATTTATCGTTGTTTTCGGCAAAAGTCAACCACGTAGAAGTGCCTATTGACAGTTCGCTTGTAACCACCAACGTTGCAAGCAGTTTCGGTACGTACACTTTTGCGGTGACTTTTCACGGAATTACCAAAACACTTACAGTAAAAGTAAGTAACAACGTTGTTATTACAGCCACTTGTGAAAACGTTGCAATAAAAGATACGGACGTAAGTGCGTTTGACTTCAAAACGTTATTTTCCATTACCAAAAACGGTCTTAACGTTAACGTAAAAGACTATTTTTTGGATTTGTCGGCAATTTCTACAACGGAAGACTGTTTTGTTGTATGCAACTACGAAGATGCCTCACTTACCATCCCCGTACACGTTATCTTAACAGTGTACAACGTAACATTGGATACGCCAAGCGTAACATTGTTTACGGCACAGGTAGAAAAATATAACTTTTTGCAACACTTTTCCGCAACTATTGATGGCCAAAAAACCGAATTGTCTTCAGCAAATGTTGCAACAAACGTAACGTCAACGGCGGGTGAATACTACTACACCGTAACGGTGGGCAATGCAGTCAAAACTTTGCAGGTTGTTGTTTCCGCCGATCACGTTGTAAAGGTGGTTAACAGCTACAGTGAACTTGCTTTGCCGTTAGAACAAATTGCAACCTACAATTTTGCATCGTTGTTCAGTGTGTACGTTGACGGCGAAGCAGTGCAGGTTTTACCGCAAAATGTAGATACATCTGCATTGCAAAACGCAACAGCAGATTGTATTTATGATGTTGTGCTTAACTTTACCACGGCTGACAATCTTACCCATTGTACTGCCACGGCAAAGGTAAAAATTACCGATGAAACCACCTACACAATTGCTACACACAACAAAGAAACCTACCCCAACAGCGCACCGCTTGATTTACTTAGTTTGTTTACCGTTACCGACCGTTTTGGTGCGGAAATGCCTATAACAAGCGATATGCTTACCGGCACGGTAAATTACTCGCAGGAGGGCGATAACGTTATTACGCTTAACTACTTGGGACAACAGGCAACGGCCGTTGTAACGGTAAAAAAAGGCGTTGTAATACTTGCTGACGACGTTATCAGCGTGCGTGTAGGCACCGACAAACAATCTTACGTGTTTGAAGACGACTTTACGGTAATTATCAACGGAATAAGCTACTGGAATGTTCCTGACAGTTTTATTGATGTAAGTCAGGTAGATTTTTCCAAAGTGGGCAGTTATACGGCAAAAATTTCCGTGCCTTACAGCACCACAAAGGTTAGCGGTTTTACTCAACCTAAGTTTATTAAATACGAAAAAACCATAATGTACAATGTTGTGGAAAACAACTACTCGGTAGATGTAAATAACAGTTTTGTAACGCTTGCAAAAGGTACGGAACACTATGACGTGTTTAGCAATATAAGCGTTGTGGTAAATGGCAGACCGCAGTCACTTACAACCAATTCGCTCTATGTGGATGCAATTTCCTGCTATGCGGAAGTGCTGAGTGATGTTGATTTGTCTTGCATACAAACGCAAACGGTAAGCATTGCGGTTTACGCAAACGGCATCAACAATGCACCGGTAATTGTATCTTACGACGTACAGATTGCATCAGACGTGACAATTTTGGCCAAAGAAACGGTTGCATTTACCGGTAGCACTTTGTACACGACGGATTTGTTTACCGTAACGGAAAACGGCACGCCTGTAAAAATTGAGCAATCAATGGTGGAAGGTAAAGTGGATACTTTTACTGCGGGCGTTTACTACGTAACGCTTGCTTACAAAAACATTACCAAACAAACCAGAGTAGTTGTGTTGGATAAATCCGTTGTAGGTACCTACAAAACACAACTTGTTACAATGGCAACGGAAGATACTACCGACGAGGAAGGCTACACTGAAGAAGGCATACCTTCTCGCACGTTCGGCAACCTTGTTATAAGCGAAGATTTTTCTATTACGCTTGACGGCAAAAAGGTAGAAGTAGTAAGCGTTGTGGATTCTTCTACGTTAGTGGTTACCGTAGGCAGTAGCACCGTATATACTATGTACGTATACGACGGTATAGTGGTGTTTGATCCGGATAATTCCATAAAAATGACCTTCAGTGATGCACGTCGCCCGTTTGTTTATTTTAACAAAGACGTATGGAAACTTGAGGAAAAGGTTACCGTCAACTACGGTTCTTCCTACGTACTCAGTTACACCTACTCAACCTATTCCATAGATACTTTCCGCCTTACAAAACTGTCTGACGGTTCGTCAAAATGGTACGGCTTAAAAACTCAACTTGTGGAAAAGAACAGTGCCGATACCGTTTACCGTGTGACGTGGGGCGATGTGGCATATTCTGCCGGTTTCATTCCTACAAGCGGTGTAACGGCAAAACTGA
>JAZLJV010000116.1:0-3826 GCA_045618025.1 Clostridia bacterium | reverse complement strand
TGTCAGATTGATAATTTTGACGAAATTGCTCACCTAAACGTAGGTAGTGCTGTTGTGGTGACCGGTACGGTTGTGTTGACGCCGGAAAATAAACAGCCTTTGGAAGTGAAGGCATCAAAAATTGAAATAGAAGGTAAATCTACGCCGGACTATCCACTGCAAAAAAAGCGCCATTCTGTAGAATTTTTGCGTGAAATTGCACACCTTCGTCCAAGGACAAACTTGTTTAATGCAACTATGAAGGTGCGTTCAGAGGCAGCATTTGCATTGCACAGCTTTTTTAATTCCAACGGCTTTGTTTATGTTCACACACCGCTAATTACCGGTAGCGACTGCGAAGGCGCCGGGGAAATGTTTCGTGTTACCACGTTGGATATGGAAAATGTGCCAAAAACGGAAGACGGCAAAGTAGATTTTAGCAAGGATTTTTTCGGAAAGAGTACAAACCTTACCGTTTCCGGTCAGCTTAACGCCGAAACTTACGCTATGGCTTTTGGAAAGGTGTATACCTTTGGGCCGACTTTCCGTGCAGAAAAATCCAATACTCAGCGCCATGCAGCAGAGTTTTGGATGATAGAGCCTGAAATTGCTTTTGCCGACCTTGCCGACGATATGCAACTTGCAGAAGATATGATAAAATATGTAATAAAACACGTTCTTACCGTTTGTGCGGACGAAATAGAGTTCTTTAACAGTTTTGTTGATAACGGCTTAAAAGAACGCCTTTCCAAACTTGTTGATTCACACTTTGAACGTATGAGTTACACCAAAGCTATTGAACTGCTTAAACCGCACAATGCCGAGTTTGAGTATCCCGTTGAGTGGGGTGCGGATATTCAGACGGAACACGAGCGTTTTTTAACGGAAAAAATTGTAGGTGGACCGGTTTTTGTTACCGATTATCCTAAGGAGATAAAGTCCTTTTATATGCGTCTTAACGACGATGGAAAAACCGTTGCCGCAACGGACATGCTTGTGCCGGGCATTGGTGAACTTATCGGTGGCAGTCAACGTGAAGAACGCCTTGACGTGTTACAACAACGTATGAAGGAACTTGGTCTCAGAGAGGAAGATTACTGGTGGTATTTGGAACTTCGCAAATACGGCGGAACAAAACACGCAGGTTTTGGATTGGGCTTTGAGCGTTTGGTAATGTACCTTACAGGTGTATCAAACATTCGTGATGTTTTGCCTTTCCCAAGAACGGTAGGTAATGCACAATTTTAACAAATAAAAGGCTTTGCATATGCAAAGCCTTTTTTGTTGTATGCAAAACAAGCGTGTAAACCAATGTTGTTGTAAGGTGTTTTTTATAAATGTGTTTAATAAAATGTTTTTTACTTTTTTGTAATACTTTTTGTAGTTTTGGTAAAACTAAACACAGGAGGTAAACCAAAATGACATCAACAAAAAATACCGGTAAAAGTAGCAAAGCAACAAGCAAAACTACCAAATCATCAAATTGTTCCGGCAAAAATTGCAAGACCGTAAAGTCAGGCAAGGAAGAACAAGAATAGTTTTTCTTGATAAAATTTAGTGAAACAAAAAAAGACAGGACTCAGTTCTGTCCTTTTTTGTTGTTTACACATATGCTAAGCTTTGTAGTGCATTCGTCAATGCTAAGCGTCACACGGCCGTTTTCGTTACCGCAACTGCATTCGGCATAGTTTTTGCCTTTGCAAACACAGCAATTTTGTTTTTGCGGTGCGTTTGCTTTGCATACCGTTTTAATGTATGTTTGTTCGTTGACGTATTTATTTCTTCCGCAATATTTCATACTTTATTTTATGCTTTTGCAATTAAATACTGTTAAACACTTGAAAATTAAACAAAAGTGTAGTATAATACTATTATCAACTAAGGAGGTTGAAAAAATGACTTTTGAAAAAGTAAAAGAAATGCTTGCAGAACACCTTAACATAGACGCCGGCTCAATTACGATGCAATCCAACATTGTTACCGATTTGCACGCCGACAGCCTTGATGTAGTGGAACTTTTGATGGATTTGGAAGACGAATTCGGTATTTCCGTTCCGGATGAAATTGCCAACAGTCTGGTTACGGTTGAAGCAATAGTAAATTACATAGAATCAGCAAAATAAAAAACACATGCGCAAGGGTAAATTCTTTGCGCTTTTTTACTAATGGAATTAAACTATTATATTGATATATTAAAAAATATAGCGGAAGAAGATTATCGCAAATTCAACGAAAAAATTACCAACAGCTGTGTGCCCTCAATGGGAGTGCGTTTGCCGGCGATAAGGGCTATTGCAAAACAGTATGCTTACGATTTTGTCGATCTTGTATCGTTTACACCGCACGTATATTACGAGTTGGATATGTTGCAAGGCATAGTTGTTTCTTCGGCAAAACTGCCGTTTGAAGAAAAATCCGTTTATCTCGCCAAATTTGCCGACACGTTGGAAAACTGGGCGGTTTGTGACAGCAGTAAGGTAAATGTTCCAAAGGCGGAACGTGAAAAATATTTTAAGTTTTTTGCAGAAATGTGCAAGGCACAAAAAACTTTTACAATACGTTACGGTATAACCAACCTTATGGATAATTTTTTGGATGAACAGCACATTGATGCCGTTTTGCAACTGCTTATGCAAGTGAACTACGGCGAGTACTACGTTGATATGGCGGTGGCGTGGCTGTTGGCTACTGCTTTTGCTAAGTGTCGTGAAAGTACAAAAGCGTTTTTGACGGGCCAAGGCAAAAAACTGCCTGTTTTTGTTTACAACAAAGCATTACAAAAAATGCGAGAGTCTTTTCGTATTTTGCCTGAAGATAAACAATGGACTTATACTGTAAAAAGATAAAATCAATTCAAGAACGGTTTCGGCTGTTCTTTTTTTTCTTACAATGTCTTTTGCTTTTTTTGCCGAATTGTGTAGTTTTCAAATATTAAAACGTTGTTTTGCATAAACTAAAAGCAGTATGTTTGAAACAACTTTCAGCGTGGAAAAGCAAAATCAACATTTGGCAAACTACATTGTAAATGCCGTTTCGCAGGGGATGGCGGAAATTGACGGAATTGTCACTACTTTGGAAAGCAAAAACCGTGTTTATGTTTCGCTTGCCTGCGGAGATGCCTACCGTTATTGTGTAAAACGCCTTGCAGATAAAACTGCAACGGAAGTGTTGGTTTGTGGATACAAAAACGTTTTTATTCACAAAATGCTGGGTGTGGGGTACGGCAATTTTTACGTTGATACCCTTGTAAACGCCGTTTGTGCATTGGATTGTGGCACAGATAAGCAAGAAGTACAAAAAATGCTTGGTGACAGTACGTCGCTGTTTCTTGACGGTTATTATAATTTTCGTATGCAAAAACTAAAAAACAAGTGGGCGGAACTTGCCGGACTTATTTGCTCCGGCGGAGTTTTGCTGGAGGACAGTGAACTTATTGTTGAGTTTTTGGCATATCTTTCGGAAACGGTGGCGGGTAGTGCCAAGGAAATATCCGTTACGTTTGATAACGGTTTTACGTTGTATTCGGCAGATAACAAAGTAATAGTGCCGTTTTTGCCGTTGGAGAAACAACCTTCTGACGAAAAAAACGCAATGGTAAATTTGATTTGTATTAAACCTGACAAACTAAAAATATACGGTGAAACTTCCGCAGAGTTTACCGCTATGGCAAAAAGTTTGTTTAACGTGGAAAAAGTTGTTGTTAATTAGTTGACTTTATTTTCACATAGTAATAAAATAAGCATAACAAAATACATTTCGGTGTTAAAGACACGTCAGTGCGAACGCAACTTTTGAGAGAGCGGTAGACGGTGAAATTACCGTATGGGTGCACGCATTGGTACCACTT
>JAZLJV010000115.1:0-19099 GCA_045618025.1 Clostridia bacterium | reverse complement strand
TGATTTTGAAAGTGATATTCGTGATGCACTTGCAGTTGTTGGCGGTGCAATAATTGTTACCAGCGCATCCGGCTCACTTACCGTAGGAACGGAAAAGGCTTTGGAATATTGTATTGCACGCAAAATACCTACAATTATTTTTGTTAACGGCGTAGATAAGGAAAACGCAAACTTCGGCCACACCGTAGATGCAATTTCCGCAAAATTCCGCCCTGTTGCACCTATTATGGTACCGGAATTTGACGGGGGAAAAATGGTTGGCTACGTTAACGCTATTGACGGCATTTACAGCAAGTTTGGTATGCAAGGCAAATCAGCCGGGGATATTCCTGCAAATTGCAAGGCAGACTACGAAAAATACCACGAAAAAGTTGTTGAACTTGCCGCAGAAGCAACCGATGAACTTATGATAAAGTTTTTTGACGGTGAACCGCTTACCACGGAAGAAATACAATTCGGCACGGCAACCGGACTTGCCAACGGCACGCTTATTCCTGTTGTTGGCGGTAGCGCAACGCTTAACCAAGGTATTTACAACCTTATGAGCGTTATTATCGGTTTGTTGCCTTCACCAACACGCAACCCTGCAAAAGCAAAGAACGCACAAGGCGAAGATATTTTGGTACGTGCGGAAAGCGACAAAAAGGTTGTTTTGCGTGTATTCAAAACCATTACCGACCCGTTTGTTGGCAAACTTTCCTTCTTCAAAGTTATGCAAGGCACCCTAAAAACCGGTATGCAACTGCACAACGTTCAGAAGGATGCAACGGAAAAAATCGGCACGCTATACACCGTTCGTGGTAAAAAACAAGAAACCACCGACGTGCTTTCAGCAGGTGATTTCGGCGCACTTTCACGCTTGGCAGTAACCACCACCGGCGATACCCTTTGCGAAGGCGAAGACGTATACTTCCCTGAAGTTGTTCTTCCTCGTCCGGTTTATTCACGTGCGGTTTACGCAGCTAAAAAAGGCGACGAAGACAAAATTTTTGAAGGCTTGAAAAAACTTAAGGATGAAGATATTGCATTTACCGTTACTAAAGATTTGGAAACGGGCGAAATGATTCTCTCCGGTCTTGGCGAAACACAACTTGACGTGCTTTGCAAAAAACTTAAAACAAAGTTTAACTGTGAAGCCGCCTTGGAAGACCCTCGCATTGCCTACCGTGAAACCATCAAAAAGTGTATGGAAGGCGAAGGCAAACACAAAAAGCAATCCGGCGGTGCAGGTCAATACGGCCACTGCAAAGTTCGTTTTGAACCGGGCGCAGAAGACGGTATGTTTGAATTTGTTGATGCCGTTGTTGGCGGTGCAGTACCAAAGAACTTTATTCCGTCGGTAGAAAAAGGCTTGCGTGCCGCAGTTGTAAAAGGCGTTGTTGCCGGCTACCCTATGGTAAACCTTAAGTGCACATTGTTTGACGGCTCTACCCACCCTGTTGACGGCAAAGATATTGCATTCCAAATGGCTGCAAAACTTGCATATCAGGATGCCCTTCCAAAGGCAAACCCTGTTATTTTGGAACCGGTTTACGAAATGAGAATTATTGTTCCGGATAACTACCTTGGCGACGTTATGGGTGATATAAACAAACGCCGTGGCAGAATTATGGGTACGGAAAGCGTTGGCGGAAAACAAGTTGTTACTGCCGAAGCACCACTTGCTGAAATTACCAAGTACGCAACCGACCTCCGCTCTATGACACAGGGCCGTGGCAGTTATGAACTCAACTTTGCACGCTACGAAGAAGTACCTATGCAAAACGTAGACAAAATTGTAGCCGAAGCTAAAAAGTTTATGTCTGAAGAAGAATAATTGCAAAATATTTGCAATATTTGCCACAAAGCCCACAGCACTAAACGTTTTATCAACAAAAATATTATATTACAAAACACAAACGGCACTCCATAGCGAGAGTGCCGTTTTTTAGTTTTCCAACCCCAAAATGTAGTTGGCGGAAAGGTCAAGCTCTTTGCAAAGTTTTGCAAAAGTATCCAACTTGGGTAACTTTTTTGTGGTTGTATATTGCGTTATCATTTCCGGCGAAACACCCACACGTCTTGCAATTTCCACCGTGGTAAGTCCGCTGTTTTTCAATTCTTCACTCAACCGTTTTTTAATTATTTCCATAGTATTACAATGTCCTTTTTATCAACATTGTATAACTGCCGGTTAGTTTTTGCTTGACAACTAACTGTTAGTTAGTGTATAATTTTAACATAAATGTAATACGAAGGAGAAAGGCTATGAAAATTTTGAACAGAGTTATCGGCGGAGGATTGTTCTTAGTTGATTTGTTATTGCTGTTCAAAGCAAATTTTACACTAACAATGAATGGGAGAACCTATGAATCAAGCGAACCCGCCAAAGCCCTTTATAACTCATTTCCATGGGCATTTTGGTGCTTGTTAATAATAGGGATTCTATTACTGATAAACTCAAAAAGGCAAAACATGTCTTTTCACCTTGCTTCTACAATTATATGTGCATATACAGCATCAAAAGCAATTGATGTTTTTAAATCATTAAGCGGATCATCATCGGATGTTACTGTTGGCTGTCCTTTGTGGGCATTGACTATTGCAATTATTATTGTTATAATTCTTTTAGAACTTGCTGTATTATTAAAAACATCAGTCCTATTTGAAAATACGCACGTTCTGTTGCCGGAAGAAACTCAACCTTCGGAACTAAAAATTGCCCTTCCAAAGCATCAATACACATCAATGGTATTATTATACGATGACAGCACGAGAAATAATCAAGAAGAAAACGATCCTTCTCAAATTAACAATACACATTCAAAAAGTCAATATACTACAACCAATCAAGATACTTATCAATATACTACAAAAGAAATTGTTGCTATTATAGACGAAAATGCACTATCTTTACACTCTTTATTGCAAGCAGATGTCAAAATAGATGCCCGCACTTACAAAGCTGCACTGAAAAAATTGGATGCAGTGCTTGAAGACGGTAGAATTTCACAAGAAGACTACGAACAACTAAGCGATAAATTATATGAACATGCGGTATAATTTTTGAATAATTTTAACACACAAACGGCACTCCGATATGGAGTGCCGTTTTTTAGTTTATGTTTGCGTTATGCCGACAAGTTTATTGCCAAGCATTATGTCGCCAATTTTGCAACACGTTTTTGTTGATAATAAAATTTTGTATTTTATTACTTGTTGCATTACGGTTTTGTTTTTCAACCCAAAATAATAAAGTCGCCGTCTTTGCCCACTTCCACCGTGCCAACGTAGTCATCAAGTTTTACAATTTTGGCAGGGGTGGTCGTCCACGCTTTTACCGCCTGAACAAGTGGCAAGCCCAAAGAAGAAATGCAGTAGGCAAGGCCGTCATCCGCCTGCAAAGTGCTGTGGCAAGGCAGGTAGCGGTTGGAAGTTGCCGTTGTGCCGACAAATTTTTCCACACCTTTAAGTTTTACCAAGGCTTTTAGCCAGTCGGTGGAAATATGTTTGCCGTCGCACACTGCTACAAGTGGCAAGTCGGAAAGCATTGCCGTGGTGGCAAAGTTGTCACTTTCCGCATCCAGACAAAAGTTTGCTTTACCGAAAAATACACAGGCTTTTGCGCCTGCCTTTATGCAGGCAAGCGTTTGTTCTTTGGTGGCGTTGCTTCTACCCAGCACTACGGAGACTTTGCGTGCGGTAAGCTCTTTTACAAACTCTACCGCACCGTCCTTTTCCGGCGAAACAACCACAATTTTTATGCGTTTTTTGCAGGCATCTTGCAAGCGACAGAAAAAGTCTATGTCGCAAGGTTGCACAAACTCACGGCGTTTTTCGCAAACGTAGTCGGGGTTTACGAACACGTCATCAAGCCCAAAGCCTTTTACCTCAGGCAGTTCTTCCGAAAGTTCGCAAAGAGCTTGCAGTTGCGTGATTAGTTGTTGTTCGCTTGCGCCGGTAAGGGTAGGAAACACCGTGCCCACACCGTGCGAAGCGTAAAGTTCAACAATTTGTTTCATTTGTTCTTTTGTGCCGTCGGCAAAGGTGTAACCGCATCCGCCGTAAGCAAAAAGTTCTACAAGTGCAGGCAAAATAAATTTGTTGGTGACATCAATCACTTCTGTTTGGTCGTCGGGCACAATTTGCTCTGCAATTTCAATAATGCGCCCCATGTTCACGGCAATATCCGTTTTTACAAGTTTGCCGTCCACAAGCGCACTTCCGTTTTTGTATACTTTCATTGTTTTGTCCTTATATGTGATTTATAGTTAAATAATGATTTTTGCCCTTGGTGAATATTGTAACAATGTTTTCAAGTGCTATTATGTCCTAGCCAAGTGCGACAGCACGAACGCCACGCGTGTAGCGAGTATTTTGAGCGAAGTCGAGAAATCCCTCACCATATTATGTCATTTCGAGCAAAGTCGAGAAATCCCTACCTTGTTAACAAGGAAGAGATACACTCCACTCGTTTCACTCGGTCGGTATGACAAAATACTATTCCGTGTACAAATTCTGCCAAGTTGGGTTGAACTTATTGATTAAATCGTCTTTTTTCGCTCTTGCCCAATGTTTCAGTTGTTTTTCTCTTGCAATAGCATCTAACACGTCGGCTGTTTCTTCAAAATACACTAATTTGTTTACGTTGTATTTTTTAGTAAAACCGTCAAAAAGTTTATGTTTGTGTTCGTAAATTCGCCGTTGTAAACTGTTGGTAATTCCCACGTATAGCACGGTATTTACTTTGTTGGATAAAATATAAACGTAGTACATAAGGAAGAGATACGCTCCACTCACTTCGTTCGGTCGGTATGACAATGCAAAAGCCATAAAACCGCTCGCTTTATATTATTCAAAACAGTTTATTAATACTTTTCTGCATTGAAAAATGCCGTGATGCCCTTTTGCATTGTTTCCACATCAGCTGTGGCAATTGTTTCGCAAGCGGAGTGCATTGCCAATTGTGCCAGCCCTATATCCACCGTGCGCATAGTCAGTTTTGTTGCCACCATACAACCAATGGTAGAACCGCAATGCAAATCGCTACGGTTGTAGTAATCCTGAAAAGCAATGCCGTTTTGTTGCAAAATATTTTTGAACACGGCAGAGGAACAGCCGTCGGTGGCGTAGTTTACGTGGTGTTTTACCACAATACCTTCACCCATGTATACTTTGTTTGTAATGTCGCTTTTTTCAGGATGTGCGGGATGTACGGCGTGGCCGTTATCTACCGAAAGCACAAAGCCGTTTTCCTTGGCGGAAGCCTTTTGGTATGCGGTAAAGCCAAGACTTTCCGCAATAAGGTCAATTACGTTGCCTAAAAAAGCGGAGTTACCGCCCTGACGGGTACTACTGCCTGTTTCTTCGTTATCAAAGCAGGCGCAAATGCAAATATTTTGACTGTTACTGCCGACAAGTGCGTGCAAGCTTGCGTAAACACTGGTAAGATTATCCAGACGTGGTGAACACAAAAGTTCTCCGTTTGTCCCTGCTGTAAACGGCTGTGTTGCCGGCACAACGTACAAGTCACCGTCAAGCACATTGTTGCTTTTGCAAAGTGTTTGGTAAACGTTTACACTGCCTATTCCGCAAACGGCAAGAGTATCGTTTTGTGCACTTAGCGCAACGCCTTCGTTTACTGCAGTATTGTGATGTATGCACAAGCTTGGAATAACCACGTTGTAGTCACTTGCTACAAATTTTTCTTCCACGCCGTTTTCCGTTTGAACAAAAAGCCTGCCGGCAATTTTTAACGGACGGTCAAAGTAGCTGTACAAAATACCACCGCCGTATTTTTCGGTATTAAGACGGCAAAGTTTTTCGCTAATTACGGTGCCGTTGCCCTTTAGCTTAAAGGACGGGCTATCCGTATGAGAAATTGCCACGGAAAACACGTCTTTAGTGCCAATATTAAAAGCAATAACGCTACTGCCGTTAAGTGTAATAAAATATTTACCGCCTCGGCTAAGTTTCCACGGCGTATTAAAAGTTAATTGTTTGTAGCCGTTTTCACGCAAAAAGTTTACTGCGTTTTGTGTTGTGTGATATGCCGTATAAGACGTTGCCAAAAATTGATTGAGACTCATAGGTACCCCCTCCCTTTGGCAAAATTGTAGCACAAAGCACGCAAAAAGTAAATAAAAACAGTTGGAAAAAACACCCTGTTTGCGACAAAAACCGCATTTTTACACAAAATGCGGTAACTGTAAAACTATTCTTCCGTCACGGAAACGGCAATTTCAAAAGAAATATCGCTAAGAGACATAGTGGTACATTTTTGACGCCACATTTTACCGTAAGCCGAGCAAAAAGATTTGAAAACATCGGCGACGTCAACGTTGTATTGTTGCATAAAATTTACTACCGTCTGCAATTTTTCGGTAACTTGTTGCGTTATAGAGTCAAGCACATTTTGCGGAAGTGTAGTAAAGGTTTTTGCGCCCAAAATGCCGAAACTGTTGGCGCTATCCGTGCGCAGTTGACGAACGTCCAATTTTACCTGCATCAAAAGGCGGTTATGTTCATTATTAGGTTTGGTTTTGTAACCCGTGCTTACCGCACCAACCGACACCACCGAAGGTACTTTTTGTGTTGGAGTGTCGTTTTTGACCGTAAGTACGTGATTTTTTACGTTTTTGTTGACGTACGAAACAGCGTCGGTTACTGTTTTATCCGCTATGGTAACAAAATTGCCGTTTTTAAACACGACAAGACTGTCTACAACAAACACCGTTTTGTTTTCATCGGCGGTTTCAGTAGTTACGTAGTTGACGTAGCCCGAGCGGGAAAGCTCCGTCTGACTGCGCAAAAACTGTAACAAATTGTTGCTTGGCACGCCACTGTTTTGCATAGCTTGTTGAAAAGTCTGCGCCAGTGTTACCGTTACACTACTACCCATAAGGGTGCTTTGTGAAAGCAAATTTTTGGCACTGCCTTGACATACACAAATTGCCGAACTTTCCTTAAAAGCATCGGAATACCCAAAAAACATAACACATTCACTTACGTTGGCAAAAAAAGCACTCTCGCCAAAAACCACCAAAGTACACTGCCCAAGAGAAACTTCTTTGCCTGTTTTGCGGTACACATTCTGAAGCGCTTCACCAAGCGACTGACCCTCGGCATAAAACACGTTGCCCTTTGGTTGTTTGGCACCGTCCCCACTGCCATCGGCGGAAAGCACCTCGCAGGAAACGCCGTAACCGTTATCCGGCAAAAAATCTATGCCTATGCCAAGCACTATTGCCCGGTCGTTAATATTCGTACCCTTAAAACTTGCCGACACCAATACAAGTAGCAATCCGCCCAGTATGATAAGAGATACTTTTTTTATAGTATTCATATTTTAATTTTCCTTTCAGATTTTTTGCCGGTTTGCAACTACACCGACGTTTACATTTTTATTGTTACAATCAACACTGTTTGTTGCGTTGCCACCGTTGCAACCATTTTGTTTCGGTACGGCATCACAAAAATTGTTTTCCGTTGCTGTATTTATTGCATCGGAACGTTTTTGATTTTTTACTTTTTTGTTTGCTGTTTTTACCAGCCACGGCATAGCAACAGGCAACACGTATTGCACTAAAACAAACGGATAGCGCAAAACCGCCAACACTTTGTCTTCGTATGTTTCCACCGGCAAAACAAGCGGTAACAACGTAAAAATAAAAATACCTGATGCTATGGCAAAATTAAATTTATTTGTATTTACTTCAAAAATGTATTCGCAAGCACGGTAAGCACAGTAAACGTAAATGCAAATGCGCATAAGCACGCTTACCGACCACATAGAAACGGACAACCAATCCCATCTGCCCGACGTAGACGTACTGACTGAGAACATGCTTATTTTGCTCATTGCAAGGTCGGTAACTTTTGCCACATCACCATAAATAGAAACAAAAATGGCGTTAGTGGCAATGTTAAGAAACGCCCCTACGGCAAATGCAATAAGCAGTGGCGCAAACAACGGTTTTTGGCGGGACGTGTTGCCTTTTTGATGCCGTTTTGATGTGTAATCAATGTCTGCAAGCACAAAGTAAACAAACAAATAATCACAAAACCAAAAGGTACTGTCAGCACAAGTATTCAGTATTTTTTCTGTGCCTGTTTCACCAACGGGTTTAAGCTCGGCAAAATCCAGATTGACGGTTGGCATAACCATAAGGGAAACAAACGCCACAAGCACCAGACCGAACAACAGTTCGTTAACTCTTGCCACGGTTTGAAACCCTTTGCTGACGGCAAAAAATGCCACTGCCAAAATTGGCAACACAAACCCAACCCAATTTGTCTGTACGGAAAATGTAACGTCAAAAAGTTTGTAACAAGAAGACGTTACCACTACCACACGTGACATAAGTAGCAACAACATAGTTATCAGCACTATTTTTTCGCCGACTTTACCTAAGGTTTTTTGCAATATTGCCGACAGTGAAAGATTGTTGGTGTTGTGCTTTAGCCCCCACAGCAAAAACGTGATGCATACGGCATCAATAGCAAGCATTATCAACATAACAAGCCAACTGTCGTGTCCGCATTCTTGAGCAAGTTTGGCAGGTAAAGCAAGTAGTTTGCCACCGGGAATTATCAGTAGCAGTGCAATCTGGTCTATTTTTACTTTGTTTTTCATTATCTTCTCTTTTTATTATTTGTTTTGAACGATTCCGGTCGTTCTTTCATTTGTTGTAACGGTTTCTGCAATACCGCATCTTGCTTATCGTGCGGAATGTTTGGCGCAAACGGAGCAAGAAAGGGCGCCCCGAAGTTGTTGAGTGAAGTCATATACAACAACACGGTAAGCATAGACAAAATTACGCCGAAAATGCCTGCAATGCCACTTATTACCGTTATAACAAGTCGCAAGCAGGAGAGTACCAATGTGTTTTCCGGCATGGCAAAAAGACCTATTCCGGAAAGTGCACCAATCATAACGGCAGGCGCACCGAAAAGCCCCGCTTTTACCGCCGCATCTCCCAATACAATTGCGCCAACAAGCGAAAGTGAAATACCCACGGCTGACGGCATACGCAAGTTTGCCTCTCGCAAAATGTCAAAAATAACTATGATAAGTACCATTTCAAACATAGGCCGAAAAGGTATGTTTTGCGTCGCACCAAGCATAGTCACCAAAAAATTAAGCGGTATTATCTGATAGTTATACATCTGAAAACACACGTACAGTGCCGGCAAAAGCAAGCTTGCCACCACGCTTACAAAACGCAACACACGACTGACGGAAGTAAGCACGGCATTGTCGTAGTAGTCACCCGGGCTTTGCAAATCTTCAACGTACAAATACGGCAACGTCAGCACCATAGGCGAGCCGTCCACAACAATGGCAACACGTCCTTCAAGCAATTTGCCCACCGCCACGTCGGGTTTTTCCGTCATACCCACACGGTGGAACAGTGTAGTGTTATCTGCATCAAGATAATTTGCCAGATAACTGCTATCCAAAATGCCGTCAATGCTTATATTGGTCAATTTTTGTTGCACATCGGCAACCAAAGCACTATCGGCAACACCGTCCAAAAAGCACACCGCAACGCTTGTATTGGTGTATTTGCCAACGGTAAGATTTATTGTCTTAAAATTTGGCGTTTTAAGCCGTTTGCGAAGTAGTGACATATTTGTTTTAAGGTTCTCAACAAAACCTTCACGTGGACCACGCATAACCATAGAAGTAGGCGGTTCGGCAACGGAACGCCCTACGGTTGTGCGACAGTCTACAGCCACGGCACCGTTTTCATCCTCAACAAATACCAGTGCAAAGCCATTGGTAAAATCTCCGACGAGCGTTTGAAAGGTGTTTTCTTGTTTTACCGTAGCGCCAAAAGTCAATTTTTTGGCAACGTCGGCAAGACAAGATGCATCGGAAAGTTCCAACAACGGTTTTACACAGTAGTTACTCACCTTGTCATCGGCGCACATACTGTCAAGCGTGGCAACCTTTACATTTACACCACACAAAAGCGTGCGAACGTGAAACTCAGTTATGCCTTCGTACAATTTGCTTAGTTTTTCAAAATAGTCTTCCATAGTAAAAATTGTTTACGTTTTGTTTAGATAAAATACAATAATTTCAACAAAAAAAGGCTTTTCGCCGAGAAAAGCCCTTTATTTACAAATATCTGTACTAAACGTTTTATTATTACGGCAGTTGCACAACTACGCCGAACAATTGAGATGTTTTTATTGCGCCAAACGTGCGTGAATCCACACTGTCATAGCGATTGTCGCCCATAACAAACAGTGTATCGGGTTGCAACGTCAATTTGTTGGTGGAACTTGTTTCCGCCAGAATGCCCAATGTTGAACGGACGTTTTTGCCATCAACAAATTGTGTTTGACTGTACATAAGCGGAACGCTGAAACCTTTGTAACTTTCCCTGAAAATATTGCCGTCGGCATCTTCCACCATCAAAATATAGCCGTCACCGCTTGGTTCCACCCAAATGCTGTCACCACCAACGGCAACAACACGTTTAATAAGTTTTTTATACTCGTTTTCTTCACTGGAAAAACCGTTGAAAAACTTGGCAAAAGCGGAAATATCTTCCGTATAAAATACCACAATATCTCCACGCTGTGGTTGTGTCTGTTTGTTTACACGTACTACGGTTCCGCTTGCAATGGTTGGCGTCATAGAGGTTTGTTGCACCTCAACATTGCACACAAAAAACGTGCGCACACCAATAAAAACCACCATAGCGCAAATAGCCAGAACAAGCAAAAAGTTTACTACAAAATCCTTTTTGCTTGCAACAACTTTTTCGCCGGTTGCAACCGCATTGCCGTTTTGTTCTACGGAGTTGCTGTCGGTTTTTTCCACTGTTTCGGTTGTGTAATCGGTGCTAATATCTTTTTTGTCCTGTTCTTCCATAAACATCCCTTTGTTTTAGTTTACACCAAACAAATGTTATTGATAATAAAATCTTCATCGCAACAAAAAGCAATAAGGTCTACTTTTTCTTCGGCACTTAGCAGGTGCAAGTCTTGCGGATCACGGAAGTTGCTTTGTTCCACTACAATTTTTTGCCATTTTCCATCGCCTACAAGCTGAATTTGTTGCAGATATCTTTCGTTTTGTGAACCAAAACCGGTAACGGCAACAACAGTCATAGTTTGTTTTACGTTACAACACACATCAAAACTAAGTGTCAAAGGCAATTTGTAGCGCACGCTTTTGTCGCACAAAGCAAGTGTGGCAATAGAGTTGCCTTTGGTGCCCTTTATGCCAAGGTAGCCCTCGCACTGACTGATAGGGTTGGCTTTGCCGTGCCACTTACCGGAAAAATCATACGGCAAAAACTTCATTACCGATGTACCTGCATACAAAATATTGCTACTTTTTTTAAGAGAGAGTTGATTGGTAGCCTTGAACGGAATAACGGCAGTGGAAACGGAAATATCACTGTCGGCAATGGCAAAAATGGCACCTTCGCAGTTTTCTTCACACATTTCCAAAGTTGCACTGTAGCCCTCCTCCGTTGTTTTAAGCATTGCAGGCAACCAGTGTTTGCCGTTTTTTGTAATATCTCTGCAGTACCATACTGAAACATTACGGCGGGACGTATTGGTGGTAACATTTGCTGTTACTTCACCATCGGTGCAGGTTATTGTCAAATCCAAATCGGTAACGGAAGGTGTACCCTTCATAAACCGCACAATATCAACAACGTAGTCATCGGGAACGTAGTCCATAGCAGTAGGCAAAACAAGCAAACGGCTTTGGTCGTTTAGTCTTTCAAAATCTCGGCACAACTCTGATGTGTTAAGTTTTACACTGTTTGCACTGCCAACAACGTAAACAGGCTTTGTTATATGCAGGTTGTAACTTTGCGGAGCAAGTCCCGCCATCCATACCTGTGCTCTGTCCTTTTTGGCAAGCACCTCAGCCATATCTTCACCGGTAATTTGCAACGATTCGTCCGGATGGTGATCACTCAGTGCGCCCAACACCACTGCGCCGTTGCTTACACGGTCATCAAACGCAAGCACCATTGCGCCTATTTTGTAGCCTTCACCCACAGACAAAACGGAAACCGTCTGCACGTTTTCCTCTGCCAACAGATATGTTATGGCACGTCTTGCATTTACGGCGTATTCGTAAAGACGGGTATTTGCAACGCCGTTATCTACGTTGTAAATGCTTACGCCGTTTGCATTGTTTGCGTAACTTACCTGTTCGGGATAAAGCGTGTAGGAAGAATCCGCCTGTTCGCCGACAAAATCCACAGACATTGCCACAAAACCGTTTTTGGCCCAGAACACAAGTTCGTCGTGGTTTATCGGTTTGGAAAAATCGTCAATAAGCAATACCGCCGGCTTGGTGCTTTTGGTTGTTTTTTGGCATATTTCCGCATAAACTCTGCTTTCCGTTTCACCAAACGTGCGTCCGGTAAAGTATACCGCTTTGGTTGCAATACCGTCGGTAATAACCTCGTTAAGCTGTTTTACGTTTAAGTTGTCTTTTTCCGCATCAAAATCTTTCCATATTTCAGCGGAAGTTAAAATTTCACTCATAATTTTCCTTTTGAAAATCCGGTATATTTTTTATATATTGTAAGCAAAATACTGTTTTTTGTCAAACCGTTATTTATGGTAAGGCACGTTGTTTTCAATAGTAAGCAGGCGATAAACTTGTTCACACAAAACTACACGACAAAGTTGGTGCGGTAAAGTTATTTTGCCAAAAGATATCCTTAGTGAGGCAAAATCTTTTACCTCTTGCGAAAGTCCGTAACTACCGCCTATTACAAAGGTAAATATGGAATGTGTCTGCTTGAGATTGCAAATTTTGGCGGAAAGTTCTTCGCTGGAAAATGCCTTGCCATCAATATCCAATGCAACAACGTAGCCCTCGCATTCAGCCAAAATTGCTTTACCCTCTTTTTCCACAATGTGGGCAATTTCCCCTGCTGAAGGCACCCCTTTGCACAGGCACTCCGCCACTTCTTTTGTTTCCAACTTGCAAAACCGTGAAATACGTTTGGCGTATTCAGCAAAAGCATCGCAAAAATATTTTTCCTTAAGATTGCCAACGGCAACAATTTTTATTTTCAACTAAATAACCTCTGTATCCACAAGCCTACGCACACCGCAATGCCCACCGCCAAAAATACGTACGGGGTTTTCCCCGACTGTGTGCGTGACGTTTTATTTGTTTTTTCTTCTGCAATTTGTACGGTTGCATTGTTGCGTGTAAGACGCAGATATTTCCACAGAAAAAATGCCGCCATAACACCGCCGGTAAATAATACAACGGCAAAATTGTCGCTGTAAAAGCCGGTTTTTTCCAGCGTGTAAGCAAATGTAACCGCCAAAACGTTGTTAAACAGGTGTAACAAAACGGACGCCCACAAACTTCCGCTATCGTAGTAAACCAACGCCAAAACAGTTCCGAATACAAACTGATACAACGTCTGTGCGGGATTCATATGAAAAAGCGCAAACAACACTCCGGAAACAAGCGCCCCTTTTATTCGTCCGAGTGACGTCATAAGCCCGTTGGCAATCACTCCACGAAAAACCGTTTCTTCGCAAATTGCCGGCAAAACACAAGCACAAAGCAAATAGCCAAACAGTTGCTCGCCTGTAGTATCAGGTAAGCTGACGGTAGGCTTATTCAAGCCCACGTACACATAAAAGTCTTCCAACAGTTTGTTTATTTCCGCAAAAAAGTTTATCAAAAAAAACACTGCGCACATAGCAACAAGTAGCTGTCTGCCGTTTGGTTTAGTGCGTATTTTTAGGGTTGCAGTCACGTTGTTTCCGTATGCATTGCAATAAACAACTCCAACCGCACCGACAATAACGGTGTACAGTGTTTGCTTAAGCCAAAACACAAAACTGCCCATTTTGCAACTGCCGAAAAACTCAGACAAAAGTGCACTTGTAATAATGGCAACTGTAACCACTACGCCAAATATCTCGTACGAATTACGTTTTGTAAGTTCAGTTTTCAAAGGTCACTCCGTTTTTATGTTGGTTTGCCACGTAAATATTTACGTCCCTGCCTTCCACAATGCCAAGACTGTTGCACACGCACAGTGCCGAAGCAAATGCAAGTTCCGGCGTGTTGTTGTGCTCGGAAAGGTGTGCCAAAACAATATTTTTTACGTTTTTGCCGAGTATTTTTTGCAAAATAACGGCTGTTTGTTGGTTGGAAAGATGCCCGAATTGCGACAAAATGCGCTGTTTTAGCGGGTAGGGATAACTGCCGTTTTTCAGCATTGCTTCGTCGTGGTTGCTTTCTAACATAACTGTTGAACACGGCAACAAAAAGTCGGCAAGTTCGTCTGATGCTACGCCCGTATCGGTAACGCAGGCAACAAAGTTTGTGCCGTCACCAAAACGGTAACCGTAGCATGCACGAGCATCGTGACTGCAACAAAACATATCTACATTTGCACTGCCCACAACAAAAGGTTTGCCATCCAATTCCACAACACGTGTGCAGTAAGTTTTGTTAATTACTTCGTGCAAAATGGCTGTAGGCAAATACACAGGTGTATCAAAATACCTACTCCACATAGTAAGGGACGAAACGTGGTCGGTGTGTTCGTGCGTGACAACAATGCCTTCAATTTGCTCCGGAGATACTCCCAAATTGTTTAGCGCCGTTACCACGCTGTTATAGTTGTAGCCAATATCCAACAGCAAAAAGGTATTATTTACCTGCACCAAAGTGCAATTGCCCTTGCTACCGGAAAACAACGGTGAAAATTTTATCATAACTTACATATTATACCACACTGCTTTGTTCTTGGCAACAACGCACGCCGTTTTTGCCAACAAGGCGAAATTTCCCACGGCAAAACACCAACAATGTTACAAGAAAACAAAACGAAAAACTGCTGAAAAGAAAATGCGAAAACAGAAAGAAAAACCAGCGAAAAAATGACACAACAGTGACAGAAAAGAAAAAAAGTAACATAAAAGAAAAAGGGGCGACCGTTTCGGTCGCCCCCTAATTTTTTGATTTTTTAGTTTTCTACGAAGAAGTAGTTCGTGAAAACGAAGTCAATAATTACAGATTAGTCACCAACTTTTGCACCATTTGCCCAAACGAGAGTTCCGTCAATATACACTTTACCGTTTGTACCTTCTTCATCCATAAACAAAGCAGAACCAGTTACAGCATTTACCTTTACTCCTTCAGCGGTATTCTCGCCGGTGAAATAAACATCAAGGATGCAACCATTCGAACCAGTCTTCATATTAACTGCAGATTTAGATTCTTTAGTACCAACAAATTTACAGTTATTGATTTTTACAATCAGTTTTGCTGCTTCTCCACCTTGCTTATAAGCGTTAATAAATCTTCCACCAGCAGATTCAAACAAGCAATTGCTAAATGTAAATGTAATTGGGGCGTTTACAGGAGAATTGCTTCTAAGTTCCTGAACATTATACTTACCAGTATTAGTCTGCTTAAATGTACAATTGATAAAAGTTACGTCTTTACCTTGGTTGCCCCAGTTAGAAATACCGGTTTCAAAATAGCAATTGTTAAAAGACAATCCAGCACAGCATGTAAATCCATTGTAGGTTACCGAATTATCAGCAGAGATTTGCACATTTTCGAACGCTAATGTACCTTCACAAGTTGCACCATATCCGCCATTGCCATCGCCACTCGGTTGATGTGTGTCAATAATTGTTGCTTTACAACCGCTGCCCGAGAACAGGATATTTTTTCCCGCCAATTTTAATCCGGGCAAACTGAAAGTACCCTCCCCAAGGTACAAAGTAAATTGAAGTTCTTCGGAAGTATCGATAGCATTGATTGCTGCGACAAATTCATCTTGATTGGTAATAACTTGTTTACCGGTTAATTCAACATAATCAGCTGTAGTTCCAATAGTAGTAGAAGGTTTAGAAGGAACATCCTTTTCTTTTTCCTCTTCCTTAACAGCTTCGCTTACAACTTCATTCTTAATTTCTTCTATTGCCGTAGACTCAACTTTATTCTCTGCAGTTAATTGTACCGATTTAGCATCTGCGTTGTTGGCCGTAATAACTTCTTCGCTTGTTGCATAAGCAGTTTCAATTATACCACCGTTATTTTCAATAATAGCAGGAAGTGTAGCATCAGCACCCTTTTCAGTCAAAACAACAGCAGCAATTTGGGAACCTGCTTCAGCCACAACACGACCGCTTGCTACTTTGATAAATGCAGCAACACCGTTTTCATGATAGGAACCGTTTGCAGTTTTGATGATGTCAACTGCACCAACAGCACCATAGTGATAAACTGTATCAGCAGATGCATTTATGGTTAAAGATGTTTTTGCAGAAGCGGTGCAAATAACAACTTTTTGTTCAGCACCTTCGTGGATGTAAGTTACGCTTGTAATGTTTGTGTTTTTGCCGGCATCAAAGCCTGCTTTTACATTTACTTCGCCAGTCCAATCCGTTCCTGCTGCGTAAATGGAACGTGTAGTTTCTGCAAATTTAGAAAACTCTACAATTTGCCAAAGTTTGTAGCTGTTTACATCGCTGATTTTTTTGGAATCTTCTACTGAACCGGGGATGTATTCAATAGCTTCGCCCATTAAATAAACGAATACGTCGTTTTCAGAATCCCACAATATTTCGTTATCTTGATTTGAAGCATTTATCTTTTCAACAATGTAGCCTGCTTCTGCAACGCAATCAAGTGCAGATTGAATAGTTGTGTGTTTGTTTAATGCATCTGTTGCAAGTGCAGTGTTCAAATTTCGCACCAGTTGCGTGTCCTTGCTTTCGTTAGCTCTTTTGATGATATTGCTGAACGTTGGGATGAGCACTGCAGCAAGAATTGCTATTACCGCAATAACGATGACAAGTTCAACAATGGTAAAGCCTTTTTTGTTTTGTCTTTTCATTTTTTTCTCCCCTAATAAAAATTATACACACTAAAATATTGGTGAACTATCCACGCAACAATTAGGCCATTTTATTATAGCGCCCCCCCGAAAAAGTCAAGCGTTTTGCGACGGTTGGTTAAAATCCGGCTGTTTTTGTTGTGTTTTTTGCCTATTTTGGGGGAAGATATGCACATTCTCACCTCTTCCTACGGCGTAGCTATTAAAAATTGGAGAAAAAAACAACGCACGGCGTTTTGTCGTGCGTTGCTTGTAGCAAAAATATTTACCAATTACTTGTTGAAAGAATCTTTGTAAGATTGACCAAATTTCATAGTTGGCTTTTTGCTTGCAGGAACGGAAATTTTTTCTCTGGTTGCAGGGTTAATGCACGTTCTTGCGGCAACTTTTGTTAATTCAAATGTACCAAAACCTGCAAGAGCAACCTTTTCGCCTTTGGCAAGAGATTCGGTAACGGATTCAACAAAAGCATCCAAAGCTTTTTTTGCTTCTGACTGTGTAAGGCCTGATTTTTTAGCCATTGCACTGATAAGTTCTGATTTGTTCATAGGTACGTACCTCCTTTTATTTCAATAGTGCTATAACTATTGTTGACAATATTTTTCCTTTGTAGACAACCCAAAAATTAAAGTTGTTTCAAAAGTTCTTCGCGCTGTTGTTTGTATTCGTCGCTGTTGTGGTCAAGTTTGTTGGTTGCAACAACTTTTTCCTGCATTTCACGGTTAAGCTTAAAGCGACTTGCAATAAAAATACCGAGTGCCATTACCACAATTGGTGCAATGGTAAACGTGAGCAAAATGGCAATTTGTGCATTGTGCGGTTGCTCAACAGGCAACAACTGCCACATTCCGCTGGATTCTATCTGTTTGTGGGCAAAACTGCTTGCTTCCATACCAAATTTTTGCATAAAGCCGTTGGCGGAAACAAGTGCCTGATAC
Source organism: Clostridia bacterium (assembly GCA_045618025.1). Lineage (GTDB taxonomy): Bacteria > Bacillota > Clostridia > Christensenellales > CAG-314 > Fimimonas. Next base: position 1,305 of record JAZLJV010000115.1, on the reverse strand, counting down.
TCCGCATCGGTAAGGTATTGCGTTTCCACAAAACCGAGTGCGCCGGTAACAAGCGGTGGAATGGAAAGCCCGATGGCTTGTGCCGTAGTATTGAGGAAGTTGGTAAGTCCGCTGAATGCACCTTCAGTACGTTCACCAAAGTAAAGTTCCCCAACATCGCACACGTCACCGAAGGAACTTTGTACAACAATGTTTGTTCCGCCGATGGCAAAACCAAGAAGCAGGCCGTACATAATCATTACCCAAATTGGAATGCCGTCTACGGTGGAAACGGACGTGCCGTTAACCACGCTTTCGGTTTCTTCCGGAAGCAAGAGCATTGTTGCCGTTACCACAATCCACATTGTTGCGGCAAAAATGTAAGCGAAGCGTTTGGATTTTTTCTTGATAAGTCCCAAGTAGAACGGCAAAGCCACAATTTGTGTAGCAAACATAAGTGCTGCGGCAATGGTGCCCACAGGGAAGTTGCTTAGTGTACCTTCCGAAAGTGTTACCTTCATGTAGGTATCCGCACGCAGGTAAAAGTTGATGAGAATAAAGAAGAAACTTGACATAAGCGCCATTGACATACTGGAGCACATTTGCATGCCAAGTTGATGGCGATAGGAACGCACCTTTAACGGGCGGACAAATTCCTTCAGATTTATTTTTGCTTTTACTGCCGGTGTAACAATTTGTTCATGGCTGAACAATGCCGTAATCAAAATGGAAACGGCAAAAATTATGCCAAACACCACCGCCATAAGAATGTAGCTTGTCGGGCCTTTTTCCGGGCTGGCAATCATACCCGGTACTGCAACGCAAACAATGGACGATGCAAGCGAAAAACACAGACGTACCGCATTTGCACGATTACGTTCGGTGTAGTCACTGGTCATTTCACTGGCGTGTGAGTAGTACGGAATAAGTACAAAACTTTGTGCTGTGGCATACAGCATATAGCACAAAACAACAAAAATCACCTGTATTGCAAGACTGCTTGTAATGAGGTTCCACGGGAAGAACAACAACACCAAACCTACAAGCACAAGCGGTGCGCAAATAAGCATAAAATAGCGCCGTTTGCCGTATTTGCCCGGCTGTTTGCCATCGGTAATTTTGCCGATAAACGGGTCAATAATACCGTCCCAGATTTTCGTAAACAATAGTATCGGTGAAACCCACACCATCGGAATGCCAACGACAAGAGTCAAAAATGCCGTGTACAAGAAATTGATTATGTTAAAACTTCCGCCACCGAAAATATCTCCGCTTGCAAAAGCCAGTTTGTTACCCAAACTCAGTTTTTCGCCGTGGACTTTGTTT
>JAZLJV010000114.1:0-3396 GCA_045618025.1 Clostridia bacterium | reverse complement strand
GGGTTCCATCTTCTTGTTTGGTGACCAAAGTGTACACCGCTTTCAAGAAGTTGTTTCATAGATACAACTGCCATTTTAATTTTCTCCTTAATTTTTATTGTTTTTAACCTCTTTGTGCCGTCGTCTTGCGGTTGCAACCTGCCGGCAAAGCAGGCACAACAACCCAATCAAGCACAAATGCGTATTAAACCGACATAAATTATACCACAACATTTTTATTTTTGCAACAAAAAAGAATGCCATTTTTTACGGCATTCTCTTGTTTTTTGCATTTTTTTGATAAATCAGTGCTCATCGTGATGACAACCGCAATCACATTTTCCGTCATGATGATGGTGTCCGTCGCAATCACAGTCACCGTCTTCACAGTCGCAATCACCTTCGCAACCGCAACCACAACCGTCTTCGTTAACAATTTCCATCAGTTTTGCAAACAAAACATCGTAAAGTTCGTCATCAACAGCAAGCAAACTGTCACATTCCGCATCTTCGTTTTCCTGCAATTCAAAAATTTCCACAAAGCCTTCCTGTTCTTCGTTTTCAGCGTTGGCAAGTTGCAAAAATACGTAGTCTTTTCCTTCGTATTCCAGTGTAGTAATGTGGTGAAAAGCCACGTCGTTGCCTTCGGCATCCTGCAAAACAACAACGTCTTCTTCGCATCCGCATTCGCATTGTTCATCGTGTACGTGTTTTTCGTTAGCCATAGTAAAAATACCTCCGTAATAGTTATGTAATTAGAATACCTTATTTTTGGTTTTTTGGCAACTAAACTGCCACACTATCCAAATAATTCTGCAAAATAATTACCGCTGCAACCTGGTCAATTACCTTTTTGCGGTCTTCACGACGCATATTGCGTTCAATAAGAATACGTTCCGCCTCTACTGTCGTCAGCCTTTCGTCAAGGTAAACAAGCGGAAGTCCGCTACTTTCCCTGACGGCCTCGGCAAATTCACGAGCCTTTTGCGTTTGCAAAGTTTCGTTTCCGTCCAATCTGACCGGCAAACCGGAAACAATTTTTTCCGCCTGCTGTTTTTTTGCCAATTCAACAATGTAATTAACGTCTTTTTGCCAGTCACCGGTGCGTTTGTACGTTTCAACAGGGCCGGCTATAACGTGCAACAAGTCTGATGATGCCACACCAATACGTGCATCACCTATATCCAAAGCAATTATTCTTCCCATAGTATTTTAAGTTTAACATACTTTTTGCAAAAACAACAGCGTTTTAGCGTAATTTTTACAAAGTTAAAGGACAATCCTGCGACTGTCCCTTAACTGTTACTTACACATTTTCTTAAGTTTGCGTTTTCCGCTGTCAATTACCGATTGTACTTCCGGATTATCGGCAAGCAAACAACCTGCAACCATACCAAGCGCAACGCCTATCCACAGTTTTTTCATATTTTTACCTCCACTAAACTTTAGTGTGAGATAATCCACAAAAAATATGAATTAAACGTATTTTACATCTTCATCCGAAACCGGTTGCGCAATGCCTTGTTGTTTTTCCTTGTAATTTTCAATAGCCTTATGAATAGCCTCTTCTGCAAGTACGGAACAGTGCAATTTTTGCGGTGGCAATCCTTCAAGTTCTTCTACAACTTGTGCGTTGGTAAGTTTCAAAGCTTCTTCCACAGTTTTACCCTTTATCATTTCCGTTGCCGTAGCACTTGTAGCAATTGCCGCAGTGCAACCGAAAGTCTGAAACTTTGCATCAACAACTACGTTGTCAACAATGCGCAGGGTTATCTTCATAATATCTCCGCACGTAGCGTTGCCTACAATACCTTCTCCGTCCGGGTTTTCAATTTCACCTACGTTTTGCGGATTCGCAAATGCCGTAAGTACTTTTTCGTTGTAATTAAACATTGTAAGTTCCTCCTGTTTTAGTATTAAATAGAGGCGACATCTGACGAAGCCTTGCAATGACTTCCTTCAATTTGTCCACCGTATAATCCACTTCTTCCAACGTGTTATCTTTGCCGAAAGAAAATCTAATTGAACCGTGCGAAACTTCTACAGGCACGCCCATTGCCAATAAAACGTGCGACGGGTCCAAACTTCCGCTACTGCAAGCAGAACCGCTACTAACGGCAATACCTGCAAGGTCAAGTAGCATCAAAATACCTTCCCCCTCAACAAACTCAAAACTAAAGTTCGCTACACTTGGAACACGGTGTTGTTTGCATCCGTTAAAACGCACAAAAGGTATTTCAGAAGAAACTCTATCAACAAAGTGATCCCTCAGTTGTGCAATTTTTGCATTATTTTCGTCCATTTGCGTCAAGGCAATTTTCAGTGCTTCCGCCATGCCAACAACTGCAGGCGTATTGGTTGTTCCACCCCGTTGGGCTCTTTCCTGACCGCCACCGTTAATAAGTTTATCAATCTTTACGCCGTTGCGGATGTACAATGCACCAACGCCCTTTGGACCGTAAAACTTGTGACCGGACATAGACAAAAGGTCAAAACCGAGTTCCTTAACGTCTATTTTGATGTAAGGTATAGCTTGCACGCAATCACTGTGAAAAAGTACTCCGTGCTTGTGTGCAATTTCGCACAATTCCTTTACCGGCTCAATAGTGCCGACTTCGTTATTGACGTACATAACGGAAACAAGTATTGTTTGGTCGGTAATGGCTTTTTCCAAATCGGCAGGGTTTACCCTGCCTTCTCCGTCAACGGGAAGTTTTGTTACTACAAAACCGTTCTTTTCCAACCATTCCGCCGAGTTAAGTATTGCGTGATGTTCCACGGCGGAGATAATAACATGGTTGCCCTTGTTTTTACGTGCAAGAGCAGTTCCACGAATAGCCCACGAATCGGCTTCGCTTCCGCCGGCAGTAAAATATATTTCATTAGGCGCACAATTTATTGCATCCGCAATGGTCTGACGTGCCTCGGCAACGTATTTTGCAGTACCCCTACCCAAGGCGTGTTGGCTGTCACTGTTGGCAAAATTATCAGTAAAAAACGGCAACATTTTTTGCACGACCTGCTTGTCACAAGGTGTAGTTGCTGCGTGGTCCAAGTAAATCATAAATTATCCTCCGCAAGTTGTTTTAGTGAAACGGTATCAAGATAGCCGTTTATATTCTGGTATAGCTTTGTCCACAAATTGTGTGAAACGCAATTACAGGAATGACTGCAGTCGGCGTGAAGACACTCAACAAAGTCCAGATTGTCTTCCACCGAGCGGAGCACCTGCCCTACGGAAATATTTTCCGGTGAATTGGCAAGTTTGTAACCACCGTTTGCTCCACGGCAAGATTCCACAACACTGTCCTTTTTCATCAAAGACAGTATTTGCTCAAGATATTTTTCCGTCACACCCGTAGCGTAGGCAAGCTCTGCAACGGGGATAACATTTCCGCTTTGATAACGTTTGGCAAG
>JAZLJV010000113.1:0-2883 GCA_045618025.1 Clostridia bacterium | reverse complement strand
GGTTGTGACGGAATTGCAAAGCATTGGCAAACCGTTTGTTGTGGTGCTTAATTCGCAAACGCCGTTGGCGGAAAGCACTCAGGCGATGGCGAAAGCACTGATGGAAAAATACGGCGTAACGGTAATTGCGGTGAACGTTCTCACGGCGGAAAAAGAGCAGTTTGAAGAGATTTTGTTAAGTGTATCGGGAGAGTTTTCGGTAAGAAGAATTGATGTTGCAATGCCTAAATGGATGCGCACGTTAAATGCCGATAACAGCGTAATAAAAGACATAGTTGAGCGAATAAAAACAACTGCATCAAAAACGTTGAAAATGAAGGATGTTCCGACAATTATAAGCGAATTTTCCGCTAACGATGCAAATATTGAATTGCCTGAGATTGTGTCGGCAAATATGAGCAACGGCGTTGTGGAACTGCAAATTAAACCACGTGAAGCATTGTTTTATAAAATGCTTTCGGAAGAAGCCGGTACCGAAATTGACGGTGAATACGCTTTGATGAACTTTGTAACATCATCAGCATACGCCAAAAAACGCTTTGATGAATTGAAAAATGCCATTGACGAGGCAGATGCGACGGGCTACGGTGTTGTTGAACCGAAAATAACCGGTGCAACATTGCAACAACCGGAAGTAATAAAGCAAGGCAATTTGTACGGCGTAAAACTAAAAGCTACTGCGCCAAGCTACCATATTATCAGAGTGGATGTAAACAGTGAGATAAGCCCAATAGTGGGAAGTGAACAGCAAAGCAATTATCTGTTGAAAAGTTTTGGAGAAAAGCCTGAAAGTATTTTACAAACCAATATGTTCGGAAAAACAATTTCGGCGCTGGCGGAAGACGATTTGCACGAAAAGTGTGCTTCAATGTCTCCGCAGATAAGAGGCAAACTCGCTAAAACAGTAAACAGAATTGTCAATGAAAATAGGGGAGCGTTGATTTGTTTCTTGCTCTGAGTGCTTATATCAGCCAATAACGGCAAATATTTACATCGGAAATAGCAATTAACACCAAATAATTATATCAGAAACGGCGATATTTTATAATAATATGTTTAACATAGTAAAAATATCGCCGTTATTCGTCATTTTTATACATCAATTTAAGCTTTTCCAGCACTTTGTTTTCCAGTCGTGATACTTGCACTTGTGATACTCCCATTTTTTCGGCAATTTCGTTTTGAGTCATATCACGGTAGTAGCGCAGAATAATAACCTTTTGCTCGCGAGGTGTAAGTTGTTTCAGCATATCCTGCAAAATAACTTTATCAATCATTTTTTTATCTTCGTCACAAGGCACTTTGTCTATCAGTTCTATCTCTTTTCCGTCTTTTTCGTTTGTCTGTTCATACAACGAAATAGGCATTTTTGACGAGTCCAATGCAAATACTACGTCGGCTGGTTCAATTTCAAATTGCCTTGCAATATCTTCCACTGTGGGTTCATTGCCTGCAAGTTGTTGTTCTTCCGTGTATCTTTGTATTTTGTTTGCCAAGGTTTTTAGAGAACGTGATACCTTCAGGTAGCCGTCGTCACGCATAAAGCGCTTTATTTCTCCCAAAATCATCGGAACAGCATATGTTGAAAATCTTACGTCGTACGCCGTAGAAAAGTTTTTGATGGCTTTTAACAGCCCGATACTGCTTATCTGAAAAAGGTCGTCGTACTCAACGTGTTTTCCTATGTATCTTTTCAAAACGCTTTTGACAAGTGGTGTGTTCTCTTCTATAAGCGTGGTTGTCGCCTTCTCATCGCCATTTTGTGATGCTTCAATAAGGCGCATTGTTTCGTTGTGACTAAGCATTTATGCCACCGTTTTTAGCAATGTAACGGTTGTTGTGCCGTCACGACTACTTACTTTTACCTGGTTACAAAATGCCTGCATAACCGTGAACCCCATTCCCGAGCGGTCACCGTTTTTGCTTGTAGTAAAAAACGGTTGCATTGCTTGTTCTATATTTTTTATGCCTTTGCCGTGGTCGGTAATGTTTACTTCTATGGCGTCTTCCGTCAATCCGCAAAATATTTCTATTTCGCCTTCCTGCTTGCCTGCATAAGCGTGAACAATACAGTTGGTTACCGCTTCGCTTACTGCCGTTTTAAGGTCCTCGGTTTCTTCCAAAGTTGGGTTAAGTTGCGCAAAAAATCCTGCGACAACACTTCTTGCGAAACTTTCGTTTTTGCTTTTTGCATCTAAGGTCAATTTCATTTTATTTAAGTAGTTATTCATTTCAGCTCCTAATTTTGTTTTACAAATATTTCATATAAACCGGACATTTTGAATATTTTGCCAATGGTCGGGGAAGCATTTGCAATTTCAGCCGTCACATTGCGTGCCTTAAGTAATTTGTAGCAACCAATCATTACTCCTATTCCGGTAGAATCCATAAAAGTAAGTCTGGCCATATCAAAAATTACTCTGTTGTAAGCGTTTTCCGCAAGTAACAGCTGAAGTTTTCGTTTTGCAAGTGGTGCGGTGTGCTCGTCAAGTTCGCCCACAAGCAATATGCTTAAACAGCCGTTCAACAAGTTAAAGGTTATTTCCATAAGCACCTCCTCAAATAATGTTAACACTTGCATTAAATCTTTTCCTGTCGCCTTTTGTATTTATTGTCAATATTATGTCAAAAAACATTTTTAGGGGCCTAAAAAAATTTTTTTAACTTTTCTTTCGTAAAAGTGTTGACATAACGACAAAAATATTGTAGTATAATCAGGCTGATGGAAATTCATCGGGGTGTAGCGCAGTTGGTAGCGCACGTGGTTTGGGACCATGGGGTCGGGAGTTCGAATCTCTTCACCCCGACCAATAAAACGATTCACGATTCAAGGAATATCATAAGGGCCTTTAGCTCAGTTGGTTAGAGCGGTCGGCTCATAAC
>JAZLJV010000112.1:0-2502 GCA_045618025.1 Clostridia bacterium | reverse complement strand
CGGCGGGCCTGCTGTGCATTTACCAGATTCATATTGACGTAATCCGGCTTAAGAATTGCTTCGCTTACTGCCTTTTTAGATATTTCGTTAAACATAATACGGTTCTTTTCGTTTACATCAAGTTGCAAAGCAGTTTGCAGGTGCCACGAAATTGCCTCACCTTCACGGTCTGGGTCGGTTGCCAAATATACTTTTTCGGCATTTTTCACCTCTTTCTGAAGGCGAGCAATGGTTTCACGTTGTTCTTCGGTACGTGCCTCATAACTTGGTGTGTAGCCGTGTTCAATATCTACACCCATTGTTTTTTCCGGCAAATCCATAATGTGACCACGAGATGCCGTCACCTTGAAATCTTCTCCAAGGTATTTTCCTATTGTTTTTGCCTTTGCAGGCGATTCCACAATTACAAGTTTCATTTAAGTTCTCCGTAAAGACGATAAAAATTACCGGGTAATTTTACAATAACGTTTTTTAGTTCCAAATTGGCAAGCAGATAATTTAGTTGTCCAAAAGCAATATTGGTTTTTACTACAAGTGCATCAAAAGATGTTACGCCTTCGGCAAGGGCATCAACTATTTTTTGTTCGTCAAAATCCAACTGAACGGCAACACTCTCACTTGCGGAGACGTTTTCGCCGTAGTAATCCAATATATCGTTAGGGTTGGTAACAAGTGCACCTTGCATACTTTTCAAAATATGATTACTGCCCGCAAACCCGAAATCGTATACCTCGCCCGGTACCACAAAAACGTCTTTGCCTTGTTCCAAAGCAAAGTTTATGGTTGTATATGTTCCGCTTTTTAGCGGAGCCTGACAAACAAGCAACCCCTTGGAAAGTCCCGCAACAATGCGGTTACGTTGCGGAAAATTGTACTGACGTACTTCGGCACGCAAGCCGAATTCCGATACGATAAGGCCGTTATTTGCAAGTATTTTTTCGTACAAATCACGATTGGCAGGCGGGTAAATATTCAGAACACCACTGCCGAGAACGGCAATTGTTCTGCCGTTTTGTTCCAAAGCAGTCTGGTGAGCAATAGCATCAATGCCAAGCGCCATACCGCTGACAATAACGTATTTTTCCGCAAGCATACGGGTAAAATCCTGCGCAACACGCTTACCGTAGGAAGACATTTTGCGTGTACCCACAACCGAAATACAATCCGATGAAAGCAGTTTGATGTTGCCACGACAAAACAACACGTACGGCGCATCGGCAAATTCGGTAAGTTTTTGCGGATAGGACGATGAAAACACCGTAACGGCAACAACACCGTTCTTTTGCATATCTTCTACAATTTTATCCACGCCATTGTGTTTTAATGCCGAGCAAATAACATTGTAATGCTCACCTGCCACGTTTTGCGCCTCTTTTGAACTGCAAAAGTTTGTTAAAATGTCGTCTATACCGTCAAACAAGTTCCATAATGCGTAAAACTTTGCGACGGAAACGCCGTTCTCACCGCACAATATACAAAATTTTTCTTCGTTGTTATACACTACACTCTGTACTTCCTATCTAAAGTTCTGTATTGCAAAGCCTCGGCAATATGCATTGGCTTGATATTTTCGCATCCGTCAAGGTCGGCAATTGTACGTGCAACCTTCAGAATGCGGTTGTATGCACGTGCCGACAAGTGCAGTTTTTCAAATGAAGCTTCCAAAAGTTTTGTACACTCTTTGTCCAACTTGCAATATTTCAGCATTTCAGGAGCGGTCAATTGCGCATTGCAATGTCTTCCGCCGGAGCCAAGTCTTTCCAACTGTATTTGTCTTGCACGATTAACACGTTCACGAACACTTGCCGAACTTTCTTCCAGACGGTCATTTTGCAAATCGTCGTAGGAAACGTTATCCACTTCCACGTGAATATCAATTCTGTCCAAAAGCGGTCCGGAAAGCTTGTTGAGATAGTTATGAATTTGCGTTGCCGAGCATTTACATTCGGCAGTGTTACTACCGTAGTTTCCGCACGGACAAGGGTTCATACTGGCAATAAGCATAAAATTCGCCGGATAAGTTACGGAAATTGCATTGCGGGCAACCGTTATTACACCGTCTTCCAACGGTTGACGTAACGTTTCCAACGTCTGACGGGAATACTCCGGCAACTCGTCAAGAAACAATACACCGTTGTGTGCAAGGCTTATTTCTCCAGGACGAGATTTGTTTCCACCGCCGGTAAGCGCCACCATTGTAGCAGTGTGATGCGGACTGCGGAAAGGCCTTTCGTAAACAAAGCCGTTTTCCAGCACACCGGCAACGCTATGCACTTTTGCCACCTCCAACGCTTCGTCAAAAGTCATCTTTGGCATAATGGACGGCACTGCACGGGCAAGCATGGTTTTACCTGCTCCCGGTGGACCAATCATCAAAATGTTATGTCCACCTGCAACGGCAATTTCCATAGCACGTTTTGCAGCATACTGTCCCTTTATATATTGCATATCGTTGGCTTGGTCAAGTGATTTCAAATCCTCGTTCCACTTGCGTAGTTCCAA
>JAZLJV010000111.1:0-3283 GCA_045618025.1 Clostridia bacterium | reverse complement strand
TCAGTCCCTCGTGCGGAACCGTCATAGTTATCGCCGTCTTTTGTCATAATAAGCGTTGGCAAACCGTTTTCTTCCTTTAAGCGTGATGCCACAATACCCAAAAGCCCGTGTTGCCAGTTATCGCTGACCAAAAACACCATTCTTTCACGCATTTGTGTCGGAATATCTACCAAATTTTGCAATTCACGCACCATAGATTCACCTATTTCCTTGCGCTTTTCGTTAAGTTCCAACAAATGTTCCAATGCCTTTATATCACATTTATCACGTTGCAACAAAACTTTAAGTGCGGATAGCGGTTCGCCCATTCTGCCTGCGGCGTTAATTTTCGGTGTAAGTTTCATAGAGATATCTACAGCAGAAAACGGATATGATATTTTGCTGAGTTCTGCCAATTTAAGTACACTCTTGTGGTTTGCATTTGCCAGACCTGCCTTTACCAGACTACGGTTTTCATCACAAAGAGGCATTATGTCGCCAATTGTACCTATAGTCGCCAAAAAAGCATAATTTAGCGCAATGTCCCTGCCGGCAAGTGCTTCTACAACTTTCCACGCTACGCCTGCACCTGCAAGCATGGCAAAAGGATACCCCATTTTGGGATTAATACACAAACAATCGGGCAATTGGTCAGGCAATTCATGGTGATCGGTTACAATTACCTCGGTATCAAATGTCTGCAATATTTCGTTTATTTCCGCTTTGTTGGAAATACCGCAGTCTACGGTAATAACCAAGTCATAATACTTGTTTTCAAAAGCTTTGGCAATATTAGATACATGCAAACCGTAACCATCGTCACGTGTAGGAATAATAACATCACAATCAACGCCGTTATCGGTAAAAAACAGCGATAAAATTGCGCTTGCGGTTAGACCATCGGCATCGTAATCGCCGTAAATCAGCACGCTTCCGCCACTTTCCATCACATACGAAATAGTTTCACACGCCTCACGCATATTCGGCATTTCAAACGGGTCGTGAAACAAATTGCTACCGTCAAAATACTGCTGATAGTTTTCCGGAGTTATTCCACGCAACGCCAGCACTTCCGCTTTTTTGCGAGAAATGCCCATATTTTGCAATAATTGAACGTCACTTTCTATGTAGTTGTTTCTTTTAGTGAAATGTTGTTTCATATTTGTAAACGATAACAGCCTTCTAAAAAGTTAGAAGGCTGTTGCAGTATAATTGTAAAAATTACTAATCGGCAAAAACATTGGCAAACAATCTGTTAATACCAATTGCCGAAGCAAGTGCAAGAGTAGCACCGTACACAAGCGCATTACCCAAAGGAGCTGTTACGCCGGTTGGAATAAACCAACAAATAACACCCAAAACAATGCCTGCACCGCAAACAATCAAAGAGAAGATGAGAGAATCGCTAAAAGCACCTTTAACGGCAGGCGCCAATTTTTTGCCCGATTCTACAGATGTCTTGATGGCACTAAGTGCAACGTAAGTAAGGTAATCCAACATACCAAGTGAGATTACGGCACCGACAAATGCAAACACATTGAAGTAGTTAAATGTCAACGTTCCCGCAAACCACACAAACACAACACATGATAATGCTGAAGAAATAACATTAACCAAACCAAACTTGCCAAAGCAAACAATAAAGTAAACCCAACCGGCAACAAGCAAAGCAAAGAACACAATTTCAAGAATTGTGCCGAGTTTGCCGGAGCCTTCTACTTCAGCAACACTTGCCGTTTCAGCAAGTTTGCCATCCAAAGCACCATAGTTAACGTAGCTTACCAATGCCGAGCCCTGCACATCACTGTTGGTATAAATTTGCAAGTAATCTCTTACGTAAGCAACACCGTAGGTAACAGCTTCGTCTACAGCACAGTAAGCACTCCAATTGTTTGTTGATTCCTTAAGATTTTTTGCGGCAATTTCCTTACCGGCTTGGTTAAGCTTGAGATTGACAATGTAGTAAACATGGTCATCAGAAACGTACTTTGCAGTATTAGCGCTTGCAAAATGTTCAGCAGAAAGCAAAATGTGGTCGGCTTCGTAGTGATCTTCCGACAAAATTTCCACCTTTCCCTGACAAATAACGCTGGAAAGCACCGATTCTACACTTGTGTTGTTTTCGTTGCTGGTAGCAGGAATGGTTACTTCCAATTTGTTACCTTCAACTGCAAACTTTGCGCCGTAGTAACTGTAGATACTTGCCAGTCTTTTGGAAATTATTTTGGTAACGTTAGAGTTCTCCAAAGAAACATTTTCCGGAAGTTCGTTTACTTGATAACTTCCTTTAACTTGCTTGCCGATATCATTACCCTTTTGAATAAGGGAAATTGGTGAGTGATAAATGTTGTAGTTGCCGAACTCAATGCCATCCGGCAAAAATGCAAATACGCCTGCTACAATGATAATTGCAGACAAAATGCACGTAAGAACTAAAGACAATGTCTTATTCATTATTGTAAAGCCTCCTTGACCTATACATAACAATACGCATATATTATAGCGATAATTATGTAAATAGTCAATTATTTTAACCATTTTACTTTACAATTAACGGCAAAAATAAACAAAAAAGGCTTGCAACAACGCAAGCCGGAGTAAATTATCGTGAAATTTTGTCCTTAAACAAGCAAACCACCACCGCAACTATAAGCGCAACGGCAAAATCAACCGCTACCGAAGACAAATTGAACGCACCGCCAAGTAGCAAAAACATAACCACCGAAAGCACTGCAAATACAAGCGAACCCAAGGTTGATTTCAACAGCAGGTTATCATCCTTTACGCAAATATACATGGCAACTCCCACCGAAACCAGTTTAAATACTTCGTTAGCAATTGTCAGACCGTGACCATTCAGATTAAATACTTTTGCAACCAAAGCAATAAGCAAGACAAATGCGCAGGAAAAAATAAATGCCAGTACACCTGCCTTTAGCGATTGAACAATCAAATTTCTGCTTTGAGTTTTCTCCATAAAAAAGCCTCCCGATAAGTTAATACTATCTTATTAGGAGGCATATTTTTTTAGTACAAGTTATTTGATTTCATCGCTTTGTTCTTCTTGTGCTTTTTCTTCACCACTGCTTATGGAGTGAATTGCCTGACGAACAAATTGCATAGTTGTGTTGTTTTCACCCGTTCCGGTGGAAAGCCAGATATTTTCTTCATCAAACTTTACAACCGTGCCGACAATACCACCAATGGTAGTAACCGTTGCACCAACGCAAAGTCTGGACATCATTTCTTCCGCTTGCTTTTTTTGCTTACGTTGTGGAAGAACCGTCATAACTACCATCAAAAT
>JAZLJV010000110.1:0-3283 GCA_045618025.1 Clostridia bacterium | reverse complement strand
AATATTCGCCCTGAGTGCTTTGTCGCTCGGGGCTTTTTTAAGGAGAAAAACAATGCAGGAACAAATTGTGCAAATGGAACAGCAGGTTATGCAAGCACTTTCAGACGTGCAGACGGCAACCGAATTACAAGAACTTAAGGTGCGCTATCTCGGCAAAAACGGTGAACTTACGGCAATGCTTAAAGGCATAAAAGATTTGCCGGCAGAAGAACGTCCTGTTTTTGGCGCTTCGGTAAACGCACTCCGCAACAAATTGGAAGATGCTTTTAACGTTAAAACGGCGGAAATAAAGCAAAAGGAAATGTCCAGTCGTTTACAAAACGAAAAGGTTGATGTAAGTTTGAATACAATGCAACCTTACGGTGCTCTTCATCCTATTACCTTAGTGGAAAACCGCATTACGGAACTGCTTGTCGGAATGGGCTTTGAAGTGCTTTCCGGTCCGGAAATTGAAACGGATTATTACAATTTTCAGGCACTGAATATTCCTGCGGATCACCCTGCAAGAGATATGCAGGACACCTTTTACATTACTGAAAACCTGCTTTTGCGTACACAGACTTCAGCAATGCAGGCACGCCATATGCAACGCAAAAAACCGCCGATAAAAATGATTTGTCCGGGCAAAGTTTTCCGTAGCGACAGCGATGCTTCACACTCACCGGTATTTCACCAGATAGAAGGCTTGGTAGTGGATAAAAACATTACGCTGTGCGACCTTAAAGGTATGTTGGAATATCTTGCTCAAAACCTGTTTGATAAAAATACCAAAGTGCGCTTCCGCCCGTCATATTTTCCGTTTACCGAGCCGAGCGTAGAGGTAGACCTTACATGCAGTAATTGCGGAGGAAAAGGCTGTTCACTGTGCAAGGGAACGGGCTGGATTGAGGTTTTGGGCGCAGGAATGGTAAACCCTGTTGTGTTGGAAAACTGCGGTATTGACAGCAAAAAATATACCGGTTTTGCCTTTGGTCTTGGCGTAGAACGTATTGCAATGATAAAGTACGGTATACCGGATATTCGCCTCTTTTTTGAAAACGACGAAAGATTTTTGAAACAATTTGGTAAATAAGGAGATAAATAAAAATGAAAGTTCCACTTTCCTGGCTTAAAGAATACGTAGATATTACAGAAGACATAGAAACTCTTTGCAAAAAGATGGTTGATATCGGTTTGGAAATTGAAGAAGTTGTTTATCTCGGTGAAAAGGTAAATAATATTAAAGTTTGCCAAATAAAGGAAATTACTCAGCACCCTAATGCCGACAGATTGCACTGTTGCAAGGTGGATATCGGCGGTGAAATTATACCTATTGTAACCAATGACGGACACGTAAAAGTAGGGGATAAAGTTCCGGTTGCCCTTCATAACAGCGATACGGCAAACGGCCTTCATATAACCAAAGGAAAAATGCGTGGCGAAGAATCTTTCGGCATGTTTTGCGGTGCGGAGGAGCTTGGCATAACTGCCGACTACTACCCTGATGCCGACATTGACGGCGTGCTTGTGCTTGAGCCAGATGCCATTGTCGGCGATGATATACGCAAGGCAGTAGGCATAGACGATTACGTTCTTGATGTTAGTATTACGGCCAACAGACAAGACTGCAACAGCGTTTTGGGCTTGGCTCGTGAAGTTGCCGTTGCTCTCGGCAAAACCTGCCGTGAGCCGAAAACAACCTATACGGAAAACAGTGATAGTGCAACCGCAGAGCTTGTTGCTGTTGGTGTTACGGCAACGGACGTTTGTCCTGCATACTTTATGCAAGGTTTTACGGATGTAGTAATACAAAAATCTCCGCTGTGGATGACTTCTCGTCTTGCAAAAGTAGGATTACACGGCATAAATAACCTTGTTGACGTTACCAACTATGTTTTGTACGAAATCGGTCAACCGATGCATGCATTTGACTATGCAGATATTGCAAACGGCAAAATTGTTGTTCGTAAAGCAAAATCCGGCGAAAAAATAGTTCCGTTTGACGGCAACGAATACACACTTTCTGCAGATGATATTGTTATTGCGGACGAAAAAAAGGCTGTGGGTCTTGCGGGCATTATGGGCGGTGCAAATTCCGGCATAAAGCCGTCTACAAACTGTGTTATGTTTGAAAGTGCTACCTTTGCGCGTGGAAACGTTCGTAAAACCAGTCGTCGTTTGGGACTGCGCAGTGACAGTTCTGCCCGTTTTGAAAAGGGTATAGAGTCTTACACCAACAATCTGGGACTTTCACGTGCACTGTATTTGTGCGAAGAAATTGGTGCAGGCAAAGTTACCAAAGGCAGAATTTCTGTCGGTGAGGTGACCAAAAGCAAAACAATAACGTTTGAAAAATCTCGCATACAAAAACTGTTGGGCATAAAAGTGCCTGACGATAAAATAATTTCTATTTTATCTTCCCTTAATATACAAACAACCATAGACGGAAAAAGTGTAACATGCATTGTTCCGCCTTATCGTGACGATATAAGCCGTGATTGCGACATTGTAGAAGAAATTATCCGTGTTTACGGTTACGATAACATTACCGGTACAATGATGGAAAAATCACGCATTACAACCGGCGGAAAGACGGAAGAAGACAAATTTGCAGATAAAGTACGCACTGTTTTGAACGCTCACCGCTTTAACGAATGTATTTTCTATCCGTTCGGCGGAAAAGCACTGTTTGACAAGGCGACAATTAGCCCTGAAACCGCTGATAAATATATAAAAGTTCTTAATCCGATAGGTGAGGAACTTTCTCTTATGAACAGAAGTCTGGCGCCAAATATGTTGCAATGTGTTGCGCTAAACCTTTCAAGGGGCAACAGCAACCTTAAGATGTTTGAAATGGGTAAAGCATATTTGTCTGAAGATATACCGCCAAAGGCACTTCCCGACGAAGAAAAGCGTATTTCTGTTTGTGCCACCAACGTTACATTTGAAGATTTCCGTGACGTCGTACTTTCCGTTATTTACGTATTTACGGAAAAGGACGTAAAATTGGTAAGAACCACAGACAGCACCTTGCTACACCCTGGAATTTCCGCCGATATTGTTGTTGACGGTAAGTGCGTCGGTAGTTTTGGTAAGCTTCACCCGCAGGTTGCAAGCAATTTTGAAATTGAATGTGATTGTTACTATACTGAACTTGTCTTCGGCAAACTTGTTGATGCAAAACGTGCCGAAATCCGTTTTGTTCCGTTCGGCAAGTTCCCTTCAGTAACACGTGACTTTGCGTTTGTATGCAATGAAGAAGTGCTTGCACAAGATATTCTTGACGAGTTTTTAACTTGTCGTT
>JAZLJV010000109.1:0-8833 GCA_045618025.1 Clostridia bacterium | reverse complement strand
CAAATTAGTAGCTATTTTTATTTTTTCGCCGAAAGCGTCCGCCACCAACTGCACGGGATTGTCGCTTTCAACGCTTGTAGCAAATACGTCTGCATTTTGCTTTGCTGAATACGTCACCAAAGGAACACGTTTTTCTTCCGCAATTTGTCTACCGAGTTGGTCATCAATATTAACAACGGCATTTTTGCAATAAAGCGGACAAAAATAGCTCTTTTTTGTTTCAGCATAGCTTTCCATTGTACCGAAAAAGTCAAGATGGTCTTGCGAAATATTGGTAAACACCGCCACATCACTTGTTATTCCCAGCATTTTGCACAAAGCAATAGCGTGTGCCGAAACCTCCATAATTACCGTATCCACTTTGTTCAAATAAAACTGTTCAAACCACTTGTGCAGTGTTATCGGATCGGGAGTGGTCAAATCACAAGCATATCTTTTGCCGTTTACAAAAATACCGTTTGTACCCACAATAGCCGTATTTACACCGGCTTCCTTCAAAATTGCATCAATAATATATGTTGTTGACGTTTTACCGTTTGTGCCAACAACAGCAACAATTTTCAGCTTGTCGCAACAGCAATTGTAAAAATTTTTTGATGCTACCGCCATTGCCTTTCGGCTGTCATCAACAATTATTTGCGTAATTTTGGTATCCAGACGTTTTTCCGTTACTACAGCAACTGCGCCATCTCCCACTGCCTTACGAAAAAAGCTGTGACCGTCATATTTTGCGCCCTTAAGACAAAAAAACAAACAACCCGGACGCACGTTTTTTGTGTCGCACGCAAGCATGGTAATATCGGGGTCGGCATTGCCGATTACTTCACATTTTATTCCGCAGAGTATTTGTTGCAGGTACATAGTACATTTTCTCCAAAACAAAAATAATCCATACAAAGACACAATACCTTTGTATGGATTATTCTATTTACCTAAACCTTCAATTATGTTTTAACAAACAGAAGAAATGTTTTTGTAGTTAATTATTTCTCGGAAAATAAGCGAAGCATACGGTGCAGCAACAATGGAACCGTAACTTTGTCCTTCCGGCTCATCCACTATCATCAGACATAAATACTTTGGACTGTTTGCAGGGAAAAATCCCACGAACGAAGATACATATTTGCCGGTGGCTATTGCACCGTTAACGTACTTTTGCGCAGTGCCGGTTTTTCCACCCACACGGTAACCTTCTACATATGCGTTTTTACCACCGCCTTCCGCAACAACTTTTTCCAACATTTCGGCAATTTGTTTACTTGTTTCTTCACTTACCACACGGTTTTTTACAGTGGGAGTAAAACGTTTAACAACCTTTCCAGTAACAGGGTCGCTTATTTCTTTTACCAAATACGGTTGCATTAAGTATCCGCCGTTTACCGCAGCGGAAGTTGCCAATGCCAGTTGCAAAGGCGTAACAGCAACAGTCTGCCCAAAGCCTATGCGTGCCAGGTCACCGTTTGTAACAGTGCTTTTGCTTACCAACAAGCCCGCTTGTTCGCCGGTGTAGTCAATACCGGTAACTTTGCCATAGCCAAATTTTTCCAGATACTTGTACATAACGTCTTTGCCAAGCGACAACGCAATATCGGTAAAAATTGGGTTACAACTGTTATTCAGCGCATCGCTCAAAGTCTGATTGCTGTGCTTGCCGTTGGCGTGAGTAGACCAACAACTTATTTTTGAGCCGTCAACAATGCGTATGCGAGAGCTGTTACCAAACACGTGCGTAGCGGAAAAAGCTTTTGGATTGCCGTTTTTGTATTCTTCCAAACAGGCACAGGCGGTAAGTATTTTGAACGTTGAACCGGGCTCATAAATATCCGTCAATAGCACGTTTTTGGAATATTTGTTAAGCGTTTCTATATCGTCACGAGGCAAATTGTTCAGGTCTATGCTTGGTTTTGACGCCATTGCAAGCACTTCGCCGGTGGTAACATCCAGCACAATTGCACGAGTGCTTGCTGGGTTTTGTTGATACATTGCCAGGTCCAGCACGTTTTCCACAATCAGCTGAATTGCGCTGTCTATTGTCAAAGTAACGGTAAGACCTTCCGTCGCAGGCAAATACGTTTGTGAAGTATTTTTAAGCTCTCGCCCGACCAAATCAGCTTGATTAAGCAAATAGCCGTTTATGCCTTGCAAATATTTGTCGTAGTATGCTTCTATGCCAGTCTGCCCTATACCGTCAGAGGAAGTATACCCCAAAACCTGTGACAAAAAATCACCGTAAACATAACTGCGTATACCTTCCACGGTAACGTAAACACCGTCTAAGTTTTCTGCAGAAATAATGTTGGCTTTATCGCTTGCTATTCTCCGTGCAACGGTAACTTCGGAAATACCTTTGGTTGATATTTTTTTATAAACGGTGTCGTAATCCAGTTGCAAAACTTCACTTAAAAAAGTAGCCACGTAACTACCGTTTGTAATAGCGTTAGGGCGAACATACACGCCGTAGCCGGTATCCGTCGTAGCAAGAATAATACCGTTGGTATCAGTTATGTTGCCACGCATTGCTTCCAAGGGCAAATCACGTTGCCACTCGTCTTTAGCCATTTGTTGCAGTTGTTTGCCCCAAACTATTTGTATATAAAATAATCGCAAAAATATTACTGTAAAAACAAAAATTGCTGTCACTAGTAGTGTCAGCAATCTTTGTTTTGAAGTGAAGAATTCAAATTTCAAATTATTCTCCGAAGGCTCCTGATATCCAATCGCACAATGAGTCAAACCAATTGGTTTGTACATTAAAATTTTGTGCGGGACGAACCGGTAAACCTACAAACATTTCCGTGTTGGCTAAAGAAATGTCATAGTAACCCAGTTCAGCGGCACGGTTTACCAGTGTCGCATAGTCGTCTTCGGTGATTAGGGAGGCATATTGTTCCAATTCCCGACTTGCACCGACAACATCATCGGTCAGTTGCAAGGAGGTCTTAAAAGCACTGTTTACGGCAACTGCACTGAATGCAATAGCCAAAACAAGTGCAAGTACAACTGCTACGTAGCTTGCAATAGCTATCTTTTGCTTGGTGTTTACTTTAGAAGCAACACTTCCACTTGGCTGATAGTTTCTTGCAAACGACATTTTAAGCGTACTGTCTGACGGACGCAAGTCCGGATTGACTTCGTCCTTTTCTGTATTACCGGATGAAAACGTACCCAGTTTTTCCTCTATAGATTGCATAGAGAACTCCTGACTATCGTTTGCATAGCCGTTTTGTATATTATTATTTTGACGTGTTAAGGTGTTGAGTTCTTCCTCATTAAACATACTATGCACCGTCCTCTTGCTTTATTACTCTCTCAAAAACTCTTAGTTTTGCGCTTTGTGAGCGAGTATTCTCGTTTTGTTCCGCCTGGCTTGGCAAAATCGGTTTTTTGTTTACCAAGATACCTTTTGCACGATGTTTGCAAACGCACACCGGCAAAGAAGGTGGGCAAATGCAATCCGTTGCCAAATCAGCAAAACAATGCTTTACTATTCTGTCTTCCAGCGAATGAAAAGTTATTACCGCTATTCTTCCGCCGTCATTCAATTTTTCACACATTTGGCGAAGTACGCCGTCCAAACCGTCAAGCTCCTTGTTAACTTCTATTCTGAGTGCCTGAAAAGTTTTTTTTGCGGGATGTCCGCCCTTACGTCTTACGGAAGCGGGAACAGACTTATCAATAACCGCCACCAAATCTCCACAAGTTTCCAATTGTTTGTTACTGCGTGTTAGTACAATGTTTCTCGCTATCTGACGTGCAAAGTTTTCTTCGCCATAGTCACGCAAAATAGCAAAAAGTTGTTGTTCATCGTAGGTGTTTACCACTGTTTTTGCGGTAAGAGCCTGCGTTGCATCCATGCGCATATCCAATGGTGCATCGCTTGCCATGTAGGAAAAACCACGTTCGGGATTATCTATCTGGTAAGAACTTACACCAAGGTCAGCCAAAAAACCGTCTACTTTGTTTATTCCAAGGTTTTCCAACACTTGCGCAACGTTTTTGAAATCACTATGAACAAACTTTACATTGCCGTGCAATCTTTCCTGACAAACGGCAAGTGCCTCTTCGTCTTTGTCAATGTCCACAAGCAATCCGCCATCAAGCTTTTTCAATATTTCCGCCGAGTGTCCACCGCCACCGGCAGTACAATCAACGTAAATACCGTTCGGCTTAATGTTCAACGCATCAACGCACTCTTGCAAAAGCACGCTTGTATGATTAAAGTTCATTGTTTGCCTTTGAAAGTTTGCTCAGTTGCTTGTACATTTCATCAAAAGATGTACCTGCATTCTGATACTGTGAACGTCTTTGATTCCAACGTTTTTCGCTCCATATTTCCGCTTTGGAAATTGTCCCTACAACCACAACGTTATCACCGGCTTCAATTCCGGCAATTTTCATAAGGTTGCCCGGCAAGATAAATCTGCCTTGGCTGTCTGCATCAACCGTGTCACCTTCACTTACAATTGCTCTTATATTTTCCTGAACTTCCGGATCAAAACTTTCCAGATTTTTGAACATTGTAAGCAACTTTTGCGATTCGTCGGCACGATAAACAAAAATACAACCGCCACTGCCCGGCATAAGCATATAAGAACTACCCAGTTCGTCACGGAACTTGGCCGGCAATCTTATTCTGTTTTTGTCGTCCAACGTATGTATGTGGTTGCCCATCAAAAACATATGCCTATACCTCCACTTTTTTCTTGTACGTTGATTATAACACAACTTTTAACCACAATCAACCATTTTTAACCATTTTTATGAAAAAATTTGTAAACAGCAAAAAATAGGGTATAAAAAAGGTGCATAGACCAAAAATCAGTCTATACACCGTTAAAAAACAATATTTTTACTTCAATTCAATTTCCGTAAGCACATTGCCAACCAAATCGCAGGAGGTCAGGTAAAAATCAATGCCGAATTTATGCATAAACAAGTTGGCACGACAATCCTTACCGTGAAGATGGCCGAAAACTACTACGGGCACTTCGGCTTTTACCAATTGTTTGGTAAACTCGCTTTCGTCATAACGACCGTTAAATGGCGGAAAATGCATTATCGCCACCACTTTGTCACCGTCTTTACGTTGTTTTTGCATGGCATCAAGAGAAAGCTTAAGACGTTCGTTCTCTCTCAAGAATATTTTTTTGTCCTCTTCTGAAAGGTTGTTGCCGTCAGGGCACGTCCACCCACGGCTTCCGCACACAAGCACATCACCAAAACGCAGGCAATCGTTTTGCAATGCGTAAAAACCTTGCGGAAGCGCACTACGCACTTGCGAAATTGTGTTCCACCAGTAGTCGTGATTACCACGCAAAATAACTTTGGTGCCCGGCAACTCTGCTACAAGTGCAAAGTCCGGCAGGGCTTCGTCCATGCGCATACCCCAAGAAAAATCTCCCGGCAACAAAACAATATCTTCATCTGTAACTCTTGCACGCCAATCTTCACGTATTTTGTCAAAATAGTTATCCCATGCCGTTCCGAAAATATCCATAGGTTTTTCTACAACGGAAGATAGGTGCAAATCACTTATTGCAAATACTTTCATATTGCTTATTTTAGCATATTTTGCGCAAATTGTCCATTATTTTGTTTTACACATAGCAAAAACATCCGTCATCTTTCACGCAGACGACACTCTTTGCACATTGTTTCGTCATTGCCGATTACATTAACTCCGCAAAACGGACAAACGTTTTCGTCACAGTCAAATATAGATTTAACATTGTTTATTTCGTCTTTGCAAACTTTGCAGATATCTTCTTCCTGCAAAATGTAGTTCAGTTCACATCTCGGGCATTTTTTATACTTCACTTTTTTCGCCTCCGTAATTGTCAATTCACACTATGATTTGCTCTGCAAAAGTGTGCGTACCTACAAAAAAAGTTTTTACAAGCGCAAAATAAAAAAGGACTCACATACAAGAGCCCTTTTTAAGTAAATACTACTTACGTATTTGTGTTGCCCGTTCTTCCACCGGGATACAATGGCAATTCAAAGTAGCCGGAACAAACTTCCTCGGTATACTCCTGACAAGGCGGAATAACTGCGTAACCGTAACTCGGCACTATCAGTTCCACGTCCATTGTCACCTTCAGAATTGCCGTAACACAACAGTTGATGGTAAAAATGTAATAGGTAATGCCGTCAATAACCTGCGTTTGACTGAACAAACCCTCAGGACTGACTGCCGAAACGGAAGCTTCTATTCTGTAAGGAATAATAGACGGTTCCGGCAAAAACATCACTACATCAACGGGGACAGTTACACTGCCTCTGCCGGTACCTTCAACGTTGTTGTTATCCAAATATGTAACTTCAACGGGAACAACTATGTCTGCTTCCACTCTGCCGTACTTAGGCCGTTCTTGTAAACGTTCCACTACCAGGTTGTCAATTTCGCCAACCGTTGTCGTACTTTTGCAACTTACAAAGCGAAGCGGTACTTCCGGAGTAGGCGGAGTAACGTCGGAAACGCTTACGGTTATTTGTTGCAAAGTAGTTTGTTTCATACATGCATCAAAGATTTTTTTACCTTGAATACAAATTTTTTCACTACAACTGCCTTCATTGTTGTTAATAGGCATTTTGCACCTCCTTGGGTAATCTGTATTATTGTATGAATAAACTTACTAAAATGTGTAAAAAGTTAAAACAATAAAAAAATGCAAAGCGAACAATACGCTTTGCATTTTGTCAATTTATGTCAAAATGATAAAACCTGTCTACAAGGTGTCCGAAAAAGAAAGTAATAACTTCCCTTGCGCTTCGTTCTTGCACTTCCTTGCTGTTTTCCGCACGCAAAACACGAAATAATGTCGTCAAAAAACCTTCGGCAAGTGCAGTGTAAAACAAATCGTCATGTATTTTTTCGCTTATTTCCGGAAATGACACAACAAGCAGATTATGTATTTTGGCTGATGTAACGCCAACAACGTAATCAAAAAATTTGTTATGATGTTCTTCGTCACTTTTGCGAACAATTATTATTTCATCGCTGTACTTTATCAAAAAGCCGACAAGAAAATCACAAATTTCCTTCATTGAATGGCTGGAAAACACGTCATTTTCTTCTATTTCGCATTTTATACCCTCATACAGTGGTTCAACAATTACCTGATATAAATTTTCTTTATTCTCAAAATACCGGTAAATGTTGCCAAGCGAAACATCTGCATTATTTGCAATGTTACGAATGGAAGCATCGGCATATCCGCATTCAATAAATTCATCTTTGGCGGAATCAAGAATTCTTTTCCGCACTGTTGTTTTAAGATATTGCATACAAAAACCGTCTCCTTATGTTAAAAGTGTAACACAAAGTGACGGCAAAATCAAGTATTAGTGTACGTTTTATGTAGCTTTTTCATTTTTGAAAACACTCAGTAGGCGCACTCAAGTAACATTTTGTCTGCAAGCAAAGCAATAAACTCTCCATTTGTCGGTTTTTCAGAGGAATTATATACCTTTATACCGAAAATATTATTTATATTTTCTATTTTACCTCTGTTCCATGCCACTTCTATTGCATGGCGAATTGCTCGTTCCACCTTGCTGGAAGTGGTATCAAACCGTTTTGCAATGGAAGGATACAAACTTTTTGTAATGGAATTGATAATTGACGGATTATCTACTGCAAGTTTTATTCCTTCACGCAAAAACTGGTACCCCTTAATATGTGCGGGTATTCCCACGCTTACAAAAATATTGCTTATTTTTTCGTCCAAAGTCTTTTCGGAAAAGTTACGTTCATGACCGACCTTGCCAAGTTTTTCGCCTTCGTAAGTATTTACTATACGTTGTTCCAACACGTTGTATTCCAAGGGTTTAATCAAAAAGTATTTTGCACCGTTTTCCAAAGCTTTTATTACAAAAACTTCACTTCTCAGTTCCGTAGCAACAATAAAGTTGACATTTTTGTATTTTTCCAAAAGAGCAAATCCGTCTTCGCCCGTCATCATCAGTTCGGTAATTACCACATCGGCAATGTTTTCCTCCAAAAACGTACGTGCATTTTTGCCATCAACATCAAAAACCACTTCAAAGTTTTCGTTTTGTGACAGTTTTTCCGCCAAAGACGGCTGTTCAATTAAACCTACTTTTATCATAACAACCTCCACTGCTATGGATTTTAACATATACACATTTGTTGTTTTCATAGAGTTTTTGTTGTTTTTTTTGTGTTTTTGTCGAAAAATGCTACTGCACGTAAATTGTGTTAATAACATATAAAATAAAGAAAAAAGTTCAAAAAAATACTTAAATTTATTGACTTATTTTTTAAACGATACTACAATAAATGCAAGTAGAATATCCGGTAGGTGAGGCTACCAATGGGATATGGATTGCTACCGCAAAAAGCGTGGAGACACGTTGCGCCGGTTAGCAGATGATGTCGAAAACAAGGCATCGTCTAATGCAATTACACCGCCCATTGATGCTAAAACTTGTAATGGTAGGTCTGGCAACTGACAATTTTGTTGCACTTGGGGTAAGTTCCTGCCATGCGCAAGGAACTTTTTTGATGTCTGCAAAAGGAGGGAACTATGGAAAGAGAAGAACTGGAACTTTTGGAAGAACAAAAAGAAAAAATTATTAACTGTCTTAACAACAAAAACTTCAAGGAAATAAAAACGTTAATAAATGATTTGCTACCGCAAGATATTGCAATTTTGTTGGAAGAATTGCCGGAAAAACAGTTGCCCGTTGTTTTTAGAATGCTCAGCAAGGAAAACGCAGCCGACTCGTTTGTTGAAATGTCCAGCGACAGTCAGGAGTTGTTGCTTACCGCTTTTACCGATCAGGAAGTAAAAAGTGTGTTTGACGAGAT
>JAZLJV010000108.1:0-4890 GCA_045618025.1 Clostridia bacterium | reverse complement strand
AAAGTGCAGTTTGACATTATTGACGAAAACAGGGGCAATATTACCGCTGTTTTTCCACGCAAAAACAAATTACTGCGTCCGGAAATTGCCAATGTTGACGTTGTTTTTCTGGTGCTGGCGTGTGAGCCCGAGCCGGATTGGTATCTTGCCGACAAAGTGTTGGTAAACTGCTTCAGACAAGGAATAAAACCTGTGGTGGTTGTGAACAAATGTGATCTTAGCACAAAAACTTTTGAACGTGCTTGTCAAAATTACGGCAGTATTTGTTCCGTGCACGGAGTTTCGGCAAAACAGTCGGATTCTTTACGAGAACTGGAAGGTTATTTTGCCGAAAATACCGTTTGTTTTGCAGGACAGTCCGCTGTAGGCAAAACGTCACTGCTCAATGCTTTTTTGCCACATAGCAATGCTGAAACGGGAGATCTTTCACAAAAAACCGGCAGAGGCAAACATACCACAAGGCACAGCTCCGTACACAGATGTCTGGGAGGCTTTCTTGTTGATACATGTGGGTTTTCTCTTTGTGAGGTTGACGATATTTCTTCTGCCGATTTCAAAACGTATTTTGATGATATTGCCCGGCTTGCCTGCGGTTGTAAGTTTTCTTCCTGTTCGCATACGCACGAGCCGTTTTGCGCTGTAAAAACCGCTGTGGAAAGCGGTGCACTTTGCAAAGAACGTTACGAAAGATACGTTGCCGAATACAACGAATTGAAAAACTTGGAAAAGAACAAGTACTAAGAGGTGAATTATGAAAAAAGTTTTTGTAAGTCCATCCATTCTTTCCGCTGATTTCTCACGTTTGGGCGAAGAATGTAAAAATCTTGAAAAATGCGGTGCGGATTGGATTCACTGTGACGTAATGGACGGTGTTTTTGTGCCGAATATTACCATAGGTATGAATGTTATTCAAAGCATGCGTAAATGTGTCGTTTTGCCTATGGATGTTCATCTTATGGTACAAAAGCCGGATAGATATGCCGTTAGTTTTGCGGAAAGCGGTGCAAGTATTATTACCGTACATGTTGAATCGGATTGCGATGTAAAAGCTACTTCTGATGCCGTACATAATGCAGGCAAAAAATTCGGACTTTCCGTAAAGCCAAATACTCCCGTAAGTGCATTGGAAAAATACCGTGGGCTTTTTGACCTTATTCTTATTATGACTGTTGAACCGGGATTTGGCGGTCAAAAACTGTTGGACGATTGCATTGAAAAAATAGCCGTAGCACGCAGGTTGTTCCCTGAAGCGCTAATAGAAGTTGACGGCGGTGTCACAACGGAAAACGCACCTGTACTTATTGCAAAAGGTGCCGATGTTCTTGTTGCAGGGTATGCTGTTTTTTCTGCGGAGAACCGCCAAAAAGCCATAGAGACAATTCGTGGCGAAAATTGATTGTTTTTGTAAAAATGACAACTTTTTGTTTTTTGACGCATAAAATACAGCAAAAAGCAGGGGGCTGTTATGAAAGGTAAAATTGTGTGTATAAAATTGCCTCAATTTATCGGTGCTGTTTTGCGCTTTGTGTTGGGCAAATTTGTAATTAAAAAGGACTGACCTTATGCTTGGCAGTCCGCAGAGAAGGAACTCTTTGCGAGTTCTTTTTTATTTGCAAAAATATCAGTATAGGTACTATAAACAGTAATTACTCAAAAACTTGTTGTAAAAATTAACTGCAATAACCGTAACAACAGAACAAAAAGTGCAAAGCAATGTTTGTAATAAAAAAGCACTACCTGAAGTAGTGCCAGATTACGGATTTAATTAGTCTTCTTTGTTTGCCGTTCTCATACAACGTGTGCAAATGTATTCAGAAGATTCCTTGCCATCAATTTCCACAGTAACTTTATGCAAGTTTGCATTGTAAGTTTTTGGAGTCTTTCTGTTTGAGTGACTTACGTGGTTGCCTGACATTTTACCTTTACCGCAAATAGCGCATACTCTTGACATTGTTTTACACCTCCGAAATTAGGTTGTTGTAATTTTTGTACTTACATATAGTATCATCTTTTGTAATTTTTGGCAAGTAAAATGTACAAAAAAATTGATATTGTTGTAAAAACGTATTAATTTTCATAAAATAATGCAGTTTTATTGGTAAATTGCTTGTAAAATTGACGGTTTTGCTGTAAAATATTACAGTATATTATTATTGAGAGGAGGATAATAGGGTTTATGCCACTTCGTACAAGAAACTCTTATGGCACAATTACCGTTTCAGAAGACGTTATCGCATCACTTGCCGGACATTTTGCGCAAGATTGTTACGGCGTCGTGGAAATGGTTCCTTTCGGTTTTTCCGATTCCTTCTCCGATCTTTTCAAACGTAACGGTAAAAGCCGTGGTGTGCGTATTGAAACAAAAGGCGACAGAATTTATGTTGACTTGTATGTAAAAATTAAATATGGTTTGCCTGTTTCTGCGGTTTCTTCCAGCTTGCGCAACTCGGTTCGTTACGGTTTGGAACATTTTACCGGCATGATTGTTAACAGTATTGACGTTCATGTTGTCGGTGTAAAACTCTAAACTTACTTACCAAAGGAGAAATATAATGGCTTCTGCACGTTCCAGTTCAACGTACATAACCGCAACGGTAATGAAACGTATGTTTATTACCGGCGGTAAATTGCTTGAAGTAAATAAAGCACAGGTAGACTCTCTCAACGTCTTTCCTGTTCCCGATGGTGACACAGGCACAAATATGTCTTTGACAATGTCATCAGCAATAAAAGAACTTTCCAAACTCACATCAAAAAGCATGTCAGATTTTGCCACCAGCCTTTCCAAAGGTGCGCTCAGGGGCGCTCGTGGCAATTCCGGTGTTATTTTGTCACAAATTCTCAAAGGTTTCAGCAATATTGTTTCCACTCACGAAGAGGTAGATACACGCTACTTTGCCAAAGGTCTGAAGGAAGGTGCCGAACTTGCTTACAGTGCGGTAAGCAAACCGAAGGAAGGCACAATTTTGACCGTTATCCGTATGATGGCGGAAGAGGCTGTTGACGCCGCAAAACGTGTAAGCGATTTTAATAAGTTTTTGGAAAGAGTTCTTGCCAAAGGCGAAGAAACGTTGGCGCAAACGCCTGATATGCTTGACGTTCTTAAAAAAGCAGGCGTAGTTGATAGTGGTGGCTTTGGGCTTATTACCTTGTTTAAGGGCTTGATAATGGGTTACAACGACCAAGAAGTAACCGGTGCCGAAGAAGTGACCATTGCTCAACCGCAAACCGTTACAGATGCTGATTTCCCTGATGACAGCGCTCAGGTTGATTACGAATCTTTGGATGATATAGAGTTTGGTTATTGCACGGAGTTCTTTATTACCAATATCAAAAAACGCACAACAGTTACCGATATTGATAAACTTCGTGAATACCTTAACGATATGGGCAATTCCGTAATTTGTGTCGGAGACCTGTCTCTTGTAAAGGTGCATGTCCACACAAATAATCCGGGCAAAATTTTGGCAAAAGCCATTACTCTTGGCGAGCTTGACAAGGTAAAAATTGAAAATATGATGGAACAAAACCGTATTTTGCGTGCAAAATATGCTGCAGAACGCAAAAATATAGGTGTTTTGTCCGTTTGCTCCGGTGACGGTCTTAATGCTATTTTCAAAGATTTACTTGCCGATCAGGTTTTGGAGGGTGGTCAGACAATGAACCCTTCCGCTGAAGATATTGCTCTTACTGCACGCAGAATAAACGCAGATAACATCATTATTTTGCCAAACAACAAAAATATTATTTTGTCTGCGGAACAATCACGTACTCTTATTGAAAAGAGAAATATTTTTGTTCTTCCTTCAAAAAATGTTGCTCAGGGCTTGGCTGCTATGATAGCTTACAACCCTGATGCTTCGTTGAATGATAATCTTGAGTCTATGACGGCTGCCCTTACCAGGGTAGACTCCGGCATGATTACTTTTGCCGTTCGTGATACGGCAATTGATAAACTTGCTATCCATAAAGGTGATATTATCGGTCTTTACAATGGCGATATCAACATTGCCGGCAAAGATCTTTTCAAAATTATGGTTAACCTTGTAGACGAAATGGTTGCACGTGACAAAGAACTTGTTACAATGTATTACGGTGCCGATGTAAAACAAGAGGAGGCCGAAGCTATGGTTGCCAAGTTGGAAAAACAATACCCGGACGTAGAATTTATTCTTCACTACGGCGGTCAACCTTTGTATTACTACATTTTAAGTGCAGAATAATTAAAAAACACTCTGAACGTACCTACATAGGTGCGTTCTTTTTTTGCTGTAAAAAGTGCTGTTTTTAAGATATTGAGTGTTTATTTTTGTTTCCGTAAAAATAAAAAGAAAAATATATGGTAAAACTGTTGATTTTTTCTTGTTTATTTGGTATTATATATAGGCGTTGTGGCACCATAGCCAAGTGGTAAGGCAGAGCTCTGCAAAAGCTTCACCCCCAGTCCGAATCTGGGTGGTGCCTCCATTAAAGAACAAGAGGATTGATACGAAAGTGTCAGTCCTTTTTGCGTGTCTTTTTGTTTGAGTTCAAATTTGTACGTTTTATTTCGGTAAACAATAAACAGACGTATTCTTGAAATCATTTTTACTTTTATTAAATGTTATTTTTTATACTATATTATATAATAATATATTATTGCCTTGCGTTTGGCATTTGTGCTTTAGTAATAGCTGAAGCAATAATTTGTTTTTAATTGACTTTAGCATATCAATTTGCTATACTGTGTAAGCTGAGGTGAAAAAATATGAAAAACTACGATGTAGTAATTATCGGAGCAGGTCCCGGCGGTATTTTTACCGCTTACGAACTTGTTCAAAGCAAAAAGAATATTTCCATTGCCGTTGTTGAATGTGGTAATTCTTTGGAAAAACGTCACTGCCCAATAGA
>JAZLJV010000107.1:0-7428 GCA_045618025.1 Clostridia bacterium | reverse complement strand
ATATCGGCTTCCGGCAATATGCGGGAAACAACGCCCTTGTTACCGTGACGTCCTGCCATTTTGTCGCCGACGGAAATCTTGCGCTTTTGTGCAATGTAAACACGTACAAGCTTGCTTACACCCGGGTCAAGTTCGTCTTTGTTTTCACGAGTGAACACTTTTACGTCCACTACTATACCGCCTTCGCCGTTCTTTACACGAAGGGACGTATCCTTAACGTCACGTGCTTTTTCACTGAAGATTGCACGCAAAAGTCTTTCTTCCGGAGTAAGTTCCGTTTCTCCTTTTGGCGTTACTTTACCAACAAGAATATCTCCCGGACGTACCGTTGCGCCAATGCGTATAATACCGTTTTCGTCCAAGTCTTTCAACGCATCTTCGCCTACGTTAGGAATATCACGGGTAAACTCTTCCGGTCCAAGTTTGGTTTCACGGGTTTCCGTTTCGTGTTCTTCAATGTGAATAGACGTAAAGTAGTCGTCTTTTACAAGTTTTTCGTTAAGAAGTACTGCGTCTTCGTAGTTGTAGCCTTCCCAAGTCATAAAACCGATAAGTATATTGCGACCGAGTGCAAGTTCGCCACCTTCCGTTGCAGGGCCGTCGGCAATTACCTGACCTTTGGAAACCTTGTCCCCTGCTTTTACAATAACCTTTTGGTTAATGCAGGTGCCCTGGTTGGAACGTACAAACTTTTTAAGAGTATATTCGTTAAGAGTACCTTTTTCCGTCTGTACAATAATTTTGTCGTCACTTGCTTTAAGAACCGTGCCGTCTTCTTCAGCAATAACCATTACACCGCTGTCGTAAGCGATGCGTGCTTCAATACCGGTGGCAACAATAGGTGCCTCCGGATTGATAAGCGGAACTGCCTGACGTTGCATGTTTGAACCCATAAGGGCACGGTTGGTATCGTCATTTTCCAAGAAAGGAATAAGTGACGTAGCAACGGAAATAAGCTGACGTGGTGAAACGTCTATGTAGTCAACCTTGTCACGAGGGAATTCCAGAATGTCTTCCTTGCGACGACAGGTAATACGTTCGTTGGCAAAATAACCGTTTTCATCAAGTGGTTCGTTTGCCTGGCCGATAATATACTTATCTTCTTCTTCGGCATCAAGGTATTCCACTTCTTCCGTTACAATGTTGTGTATTTTATCTACCTTGCGGTATGGTGATTCAATAAAGCCGTATTCGTTAATACGTGAGTAGCCTGCCAAAGAAGTAATAAGACCTATGTTTGCACCTTCAGGTGTTTCAATCGGGCACATTCTACCGTAGGGGGTGTAGTGAACGTCACGTACTTCAAACGTTGCACGGTCACGGTTCAAACCGCCCGGACCAAGTGCAGAAAGTTTACGTTTGTGCGTAAGTTCGGAAATCGGGTTGGTCTGATCCATAAACTGTGAAAGTTGTGAAGAACCAAAGAACTCACGAATAGCGCTGGAAACAGGGCGTACGTTGATAAGAGACTGTGGCGTTGCTTTGCCCGGTTCCTGAATTGCCATTCTTTCACGGACAACTCTTTCCAGTCTGGTCATACCAATACGGAATTGGTTCTGAAGCAATTCTCCAACGCTTTTTACACGACGGTTAGCCAAGTGGTCAATATTATCATCGTTACCAATGCCGTACTTCATATCAAGGTTGTAGTTAACCATAGAGATGATATCTTTTTTGGAGATATGCTTACTTATAAGGCTGTTGCGGTTTTCCTTTACGGCAACAAGCAAATCTTCCGGTGCAAGTCCCTGTTGCAAAAGTTCCGTAAACTCTTCACAATTTACGTTAGTGTACAAACCTGCCGATTTAAAATCAACGTTTGCATAGCTTTTGTCAAACGCCGTAGCATACAAGTGTGCATCTACAACGCCGTTACCTATAACCTTAACTCTCGGGCATTCCTTTGCCAAAACTATTACGTTTGCTTGGTTGGCAAGATAAATGTTAAAACCGTTTTCGGAAGCAATTTTTGCTACATTCTCTACGGAAACATCTCCTTTGCTTTCGTTGTAGGTAGGTTTTGACGTTTCGGTAAGCACTCTGCCACTTACGTCAATTGTTTTGCCGTAAACGTCAATTTGTCCTTCAGGGGACATAACAACGTATCCAAGATACTTGCCGAGAATTTCTTCCGCACCGCTTATTGTCTTTACATCCTTTTTGGATGCAATTTGTGTGTAGGTTGTTTGTGCGGTATGGATGCAATTTATACCGCTATTCTGAATATCATACGCTTGCATTTCCGTCAGCACCGTACCTGCAGGTATAACGTATGCAGAAGGAACGGTAACTTTGGCATTAAGATATCCACCGATAGCTTGCTTGTAAAAACTTTCGTTATCGCTGACGGACAAATCTACTGCCTTGCCCGTTTTATCAAGCAATTGAATAGTTTCCACAACACCGCTGTTTGCAATGGCATGTGCCATATCTTCGGTAATTTGTGAATACTTAGCATATGAACAAAGCTTTACCTGAACATCTTCACCAAGTGTCAAGCCCTTTATACGGTTAGCCAAACAAAGCTTTTTGTTATACTTGTAACGGCCAACTCTTGCAAGGTCGTAACGCTTTGCATCAAACAAAAGGTCGGTAAGTGTTTTTTGTACCGATTCTTCAGTAGGAATTTCGCCCGGACGCAATCTTTTGTAAATTTCCACAAGCGATTCTTCATCCGTTGCGGTATCGTCCTTAGCAAAAGTAAGAGCAAGTGTCGGGTCGTATTCCAACAAACTTGCAATAAGGTTGCCGGTATACTTTTGCGTTTCGCTGTTATGCAAAATACCACGAAGCAAAACTGTGATAGGCAACTTTCTGTTGCGGTCAATGTGCACGTTAAGCACGTTGCTTGGGCCATCGTGTTCAATTTCCAACCAGGCACCACGGCTTGGCATTGCCTTGGTATTGTATTGACTTCTTCCGTCTTTATCATGCGTAATTTCGCAAATAACCCCCGGAGAACGAACAAGTTGGGAAACGATTACACGGTCGGCACCGTTAATGATAAAACTGCCCGTTTCCGTCATAAGAGGGAACTCACCCATGTAGACGGTATCGGTAAGGAACTCGCCGGTGCCCTTGTTGGTAAGGCGCACGTCAACACGAAGCGGACTTGCGTACGTTGCGTCACGCAATCTGCATTCTGCTTCGCTGTATTTGGTGGTTCCGTCAATTCTGTAGCCCAAAAACTCCAGACTGAAGTGACCGGCAAAGTCTTCAATAGGCGAAATGTCATCAAAAACTTCCTGAATGCCGGAATTGAGAAAAGCATCGTAGCTTGCCTTTTGTACTTCAATCAGGTTTGGAAGCGGTAAAACTTCTTTCGTTTTGGAAAAAGTTTTTCTTTCATGATTACCGTATTTTACGGTACGAATGTCTTGTGCCATTTTGACTCCTCAAAAATACTATATTTTGTCCAAAAAAAGTTACAATTTTGCAAAATTACTGCGTTTTTTGACGCTAATTTTGCAAGCCGTTTGCAAATAATGAAAAATATGACGAAAAAAGTAGAAAAAATGCTGAAAAATGCACTGTTTTTGAACTTTTTTGCCATTATTTTTCCACAATTTTGCATGCAGGCAACAAATTGGCATATTGTATAATACCACTAACATAGTCAATAGTCAAGGGTTAAAAAGAAGGGGATTTCAAAAAATAAATTTCAAATTATTTTTTCATTTTTGAAATGGCAAAAACAATGCGATAACCGCCAAAAGTTACCGCAAATTTCGTAATATTTTAATATAAATCAATCAGACACTTCAGCCACTATCGGCTTTTTTAAGCGCAAAAAACGTTTGTAATGGTATTTGTTGCTGTACACCACCAAAAATACATAGTTAAGAACAAACGCAAACGCATCTGCCACAGTGCCGGAAATAAAAATTGCAACAGTGCTGTCTGTTAAAATAAGCGGAAGCACCATAACACTCGTCGCCTGAAAAATTGCCACACGACAAAAGGAAATAACTGCCGAAATAAGTCCGTTGCCAAGCGCAGTAAAAAACGATGAAGCAAAAATGTTTACTCCGCACATCAGGTAAACAAGGCAGTTAAGCCTTAGTGCCTGCGCAGTAAGATTTGCCATTGCGATATTTCCGCCGGAAAACAACTGGGCAATGGGCATTGCAAGCACAAAAGAGAGCAAGCACATAACAGTGCCGACCGATAAGCCGAACTGCAACGATTTTTTGTATACGTTGGAAAGTTCCGTACGGTTTTTTGCACCGTAGTTGAACCCGATAATAGGTGCAACGCCAATGGAATACCCAATAAAAATTGCAATAAACGCAAACTGAATGTACATTACAATGCCGTAAGCATCAACACCTTGTTCACCAACATATTTTAGCAATTGAGCATTGTACAGCATTGAGACAACAGCCGAAGAAATGTTACCCAAAAACTCCGAAAAACCGTTGGTGCAGGATTTTAGCACCACGTTACCGTACCACTGTGTTTTTGTAAAATACAGCGGAGAATTGTTGTTTTGGTTAAAAAAGAAAAACAACGGAGTAATGCCACCTATGGCTTGCGATAAAATTGTTGCGACGGCAGCACCTACAATTCCCCAGCCTAAAACAGCAACAAACAATGCGTCAAGCACAATATTTGTGACGCCGGCACACACCGTAATAACAAATCCTTTGCGTGGACGTTCGGCAGTTATCAAAAAGCCCTGAAACATATTTTGTAACATAAAAAACGGCATACCGACAAAGTTAATTCTGCCGTAAACCACGCAGTAATCTATTACTTTTTCGCTTACGTCTTCACCAAACGAGCTTAAAAACACCGCTACGGGACGAACAAAAATAAACCCAAGCACACTTGCCAAAACACCCAAACACGCCGTAAAAATAACAATAAGCGTAAACTGACGACGGGCAAGTGGACGGTTTTCTTCACCAAGCGTTTTGGAAACGACCGCATTACCGCCTGCACCCATCATAAAGCCGATGGCAGAAGCACACATCAAAAACGGATAAATAAGGTTAAGTGCGGTAAACGCACCGCTTTCAGCAAAACGGTTGACAAAAACACCATCCACAGCTGTGTAGATAGATGTAAAAACCATCATTACAATGGGTGATAAAACAAAGCGAAGAAGTCGCTTTAGTGTAAAATGATCGGAAAGTTGAATGTCTTGCATATTTTGTACCTACATTGAACTATCTTACAGTAATATAAATTTTATGTCAAACGTTTGCAGATGAAAAAACAAGCTTACAAGCCAACATGTTGCAGATTTTTTACAAAAGCACACTACAATTATCAGTTATAAACTTTGGCAAAGTTCATCACAAAAACGGCAACCGTGTCAACCAAAAAGAAAAAAGCGAGAGTTATTGACTCTCACTTTTATTTATTGTTTATTGCGGAAGTTTTCCACAAAAGTATCATCTTCAAAGTAATCAATTTTCATTGCTTTGCGCACCTTTGCAAGCGTTGCACTTGCCTCTTTGCGTGCTTCTTCCGTGCCTTTTTTCAAGACGTCCACAACGTAGTCCAAATTGTTTTCCAATTGTTTGCGTTTTTCACGAATTGGTGTCAAGCGGTCCTGCAAAACTGCATTCAAAAACTTCTTTATTTTTACATCGCCCAGCCCGCCACGACGGTAATGCGCCTTTATTTCTTCAAGATTATTGTATTCCGGCAAAAACTTCCGGCAATCACCCTCCTGATAAAACGCATCAAGATAGGTAAACACCGTGTTACCTTCCACCTTACCGGGGTCTTCTATGCGAATGTGGTCAGGGTCGGTAAACATTGACATAACCTTTTGTTTTACCGTAGCTTCATCGTCTGAAAGATAAATGCAGTTGCCTATGGACTTACTCATTTTTGCTTTGCCGTCCGTTCCCGGCAGACGCTTTGCACTTTCAGCCTTTGGTAAAACAATTTGCGGTTCGGTAAGAATTTCGCCGTAAATAGCGTTAAATTTGTGCACAATTTCACGTGTTTGTTCAATCATTGGTTCCTGGTCTTCACCTGCGGGCACAGTTGTTGCATTAAACGCCGTAATATCTGCAGCCTGGCTGATTGGATATGTAAAAAAGCCTACCGGTATTGATTCCTCAAAATTGCGCATTTTAATTTCACTTTTTACAGTTGGGTTACGTTGCAAGCGTGAAACGGTAACCATGTTCATAAAGTAAAAAGCAAGTTCAGGCAGTTCGGTAATTTGCGACTGCACAAAAATGCTTACACGGTTCGGGTCAAGTCCGCAAGCCAGATAGTCAAGCGCAACATTCAAAATGTTATCACGAATTTTTGCAGGATTGTCGGCATTATCGGTAAGAGCCTGTGCATCGGCGATCATAATAAATATTTTATCGTACGAAGGGTCGTATTGCAATGCAACTCTTTCACGCAAAGAGCCAACGTAGTGCCCAATATGAAGTTTGCCTGTAGGACGATCACCCGTCAAAATTATTTTGCCCATAAATTTTTCTCCTTGGTGCGTTTGCACCTTAACTTTATTATTTTACCAAATTTTGCCAAGCGTTGCAAGCCTTTACGCACAAAAAGAGATCAAACAAAAGTGACGTACCTACGGCATTTGAACTCAAACAAACCAAAACGGCTCATTTACACAACAAATACCGTTTTTGCATACGTAGTTTTTTAGACTATTGCCTTTAGAAGTTTTACA
The DNA here is from genome assembly GCA_045618025.1 of Clostridia bacterium. GTDB lineage: Bacteria > Bacillota > Clostridia > Christensenellales > CAG-314 > Fimimonas. The sequence goes on along the minus strand of JAZLJV010000107.1, from coordinate 773 downwards.
ATAACGTCAAGCACCTTGCACTTACAATAATACTTGCGCCTTAATAATACTGCACATGCACAAAACAGCACAATTATTGCAAAAGACAGCCGGAAACATACCCAACAGTTGTATTTTGAATAGTTAAAAACAAATAAAAAACCTTCAGGATTTCCTGAAGGTTTAATGGATGCGGCAGAAACTTACTCTCCCGGGCCGTGTCCAGCCAAGTACCCTAGTTGACTTGATGCTTAACTTCTGTGTTCGGTATGAGAACAGGTGGACCATCAAATCTCAACCACCGCAATGGTTATTACACGCTAAAAGCGTTGCAATCGTTTTGCTACAAGGAACATTGATAACTGCATACTTCAATTAAAGTTCACAGGTTTGGTAATTGTTTTAATTCGTATCTTCATTGTTTGTCAAATTATTTGAGCAAGCGCTCGACCTATTAGTATCAGTTAGCTAAATACATTACTGCACTTACACCTCTGACCTATCAACCTTGTCGTCTACAAGGGGTCTTACCAAAGAGATATCTTATCTTCAGGTGGGTTTCACACTTAGATGCTTTCAGCGTTTATCCCGTCCGCACTTCGCTACTCGGCCATGCCACTGGCGTGACAACCGATGCACAATTGGTGCGTCCATCCCGGTCCTCTCGTACTAGGGACAGATCCTGTCAAATATCTTACGCCCACGATGGATAGGGACCGAACTGTCTCACGACGTTCTGAACCCAGCTCGCGTGCCACTTTAATCGGCGAACAGCCGAACCCTTGGGACCTGCT
>JAZLJV010000106.1:0-4887 GCA_045618025.1 Clostridia bacterium | reverse complement strand
AAAAGGGTAACGACGTAAGTGTAGGTGCAACAAAAGCCAACAGCGGAATTGTTCATGCAGGCTTTGATGCTATGCCGGGCACGCAAAAAGCACGCTACAACGTTTTGGGCGCAAAAATGTTTGATAACCTTTCCAAAGAATTGGACTTTCCGTTTGTACGTAACGGCGCATTTGTGCTGTGTTTCAATGCCGATGATAAACCGAAATTAACGGAACTTTTGCAAAGAGGTAAACAAAACGGTGTAGAAAATTTGCAAATACTAACGGGAGAGCAAGCACGCCAATACGAGCCGAACCTTTCACCTGAGATTGCGTTTGCGTTGTATGCACCTACAAGCGGAATTGTATCTCCGTATGAAATGGCCATTGCCTATGCGGAAAATGCCTTTACAAACGGAGTACGGTTTGTATTTAACAGTTGCGTGTGCAACATTACAAAAGCCAATGACGTCTTTACCGTTACGTGTAAAAACGGTACAAGTTTTACCGCTAAAGCAGTGGTAAATTGTGCAGGAGTGTATTCTGATGAAATAAACAACTTTGTTTCTTTAGACAAACTGCACATACAGCCACGCAAGGGTGACTACGAATTATTGGATAAGCAATGCGGAAGTTTGGTTACGCACACGCTTTTTCAACTGCCTACAGTGTTGGGTAAAGGCGTTTTGGTAACGCCAACCGTGCACGGTAATTTGCTTGCAGGGCCAACCGCTACCGATGTATCCGACAGGCAAATCACATCAACCACTGCGGAAGAATTGGCATACATTATGCAAAAGGCAAGTCAAACGGTGGCAGATTTTCCCAAAAGAAGTGTTATCACGCAGTTTTCCGGATTGCGTGCACACCTGAGTGGGGGAGATTTTGTTGTAGGTGAAACTGCTGATGTTTCCTGCTTTTTTAACCTTGCCGGAATAGAAAGTCCCGGTCTTACGTCTGCACCTGCATTGGCTTGTGACGTAGCAAAAAGCGTTGCAAAACGTTTGCAACTTACCGGTAACGCAAACTTTGTTGCCGTTCGCAAAGGCATAACGCACTTTGCGGAACTTACCGATGACGAACGCCGTAGTCTTGTGGCAAAAAATCCTCTTTACGGCAAAATAGTATGTCGTTGTGAAAACGTTACCGAAGGGGAAATAATTGATGCAATAAACAGACCTCTCGGTGCAACGGACGTAGACGGTGTAAAGCGGCGCACACGTGCTGGTATGGGCAGATGTCAAGCGGGTTTTTGCACAACACGTGTAGCTGAAATACTTGCACAGCAACTCGGTATAGGTTTGGAACAAGTGACCAAATGCGGTGGGAACAGTCAACTTGTAAAGGGTAAAATAAAATGATAAAAAACGTCAATCTGGTAATAGTCGGCGGTGGTTCTGCTGGGCTTTCCGCAGCAATTTCCGCCTTTGATAACGGCGAAAAAGATATCCTCGTTTTGGAACGGGAAAACGAACTCGGCGGTATTTTGAACCAATGCATACACAACGGTTTTGGTTTGCATACCTTTGGTGAAGAACTTACCGGTCCGGAATATGCTTACCGCTACATAAAAGAATTGCAAAAACGTAACATTGCTTACCGTTTGTGTGCTACGGTAATTTCCGTTACCGCACAAAAGCAGGTAACTTACGTTTCGCCTGAAGACGGTCTGGTTATTTTGCAGGCTAAAGCGGTAATTCTTGCTTGCGGTTGCAGGGAACGTCCACGTGGCGCAATAAACGTTGCAGGCAGTCGCCCGGCAGGCGTATTTACGGCAGGTACGGCACAAAAACTCGTAAACGTCTGCGGTTACAACGTAGGCAGTCAGGTTGTAGTGCTTGGCAGTGGAGATATCGGTCTTATTATGGCTCGTCGTTTAACCTTTGAAGGTGCACAGGTAAAAGCCGTTGTTGAGCTTATGCCGTATTCTTCCGGACTTAACCGTAACATTGTACAATGTCTTAACGATTTTGATATACCGCTGTATTTTTCACATACTGTTGTGGAAGTGCTTGGCAACGAAAGAGTAACCGGCGTTGTAGTGGCAAAGGTTGACGACAAACTGCAACCTATTGCAAGCACAAAAACGGTTATTCCGTGCGATACGTTACTGCTTTCCGTAGGACTTCTGCCGGAGAACGAACTTGCCAAAGTCGCAGGCGTACAGCTTTCGGCAGTTACCGGTGGTGCGGTGGTGGACGATAATCTTATGACTACCGCTGAAGGCATTTTTGAGTGCGGTAACGTTTTGCACGTTCACGATCTTGTTGATTACGTTTCCGCCGAAAGTGAAAATGCCGGCAAATGCGCCGTAGCCTACATACACGGCAAATATTCCTCTTGCGACAAATTGCCAATAAACTGCACAAACGGCGTGCGTTACTGTGTGCCTACGTTTGTAAACAAAGACAAAAACTATACCGAAACTTCCTTCAAAATGCGTGTAGGAAAGGTGGCAAAAAACGTAGAACTTGCAATATTTGCCGACGGACAAAAAATATTCGGTAAAAAACGTGCCGTAGTTACTCCGGGCGAAATGGAAAACGTTGTACTTTCGGCACACCATATGCAATTGCTTAAAAACGCTTCACAAGTGGAAATAACCTTGCTGGAGGAACAAAAATGAAACAATTTATCTGCATAAATTGCCCTTTGGGGTGTATGCTTTCCGTTGACGATAGCAATTTGAATAACATAGTTGTAACAGGTAACGGTTGCCCACGTGGCAAAACCTACGCCGTAAATGAAGTTACTTCGCCAAAACGCACGGTAACCACCACGGTAAAGGTTCAGGGTGGCACGTCTCCGCTTGTTTCTGTAAAAACCGATACTCCAATTGCCAAACATCTTATTTTTGAAAGTTTGCAACAACTCAAAACAGTAACGGTAACTGCGCCGATAACAATAGGCGACGTGGTTCTTGCCGATGTTTTGGGCACGGGTGTAAACTTTGTGGCCACCAAAAGCGTTTCGGCAAAATAACCGGCACAATCTGCAGTTTTTGGCAGAAAAATTTGCCTGAATTGCAAAATTATTAACTTTACTACACAACATATTTTAACTGTAAAAAGGCAGGCTTACATGAAGTACGTTCTTGCATTAGACCAAGGCACAACAAGTTCACGTGCCATAGTTTTTAACCAAAAAGGTGAAGCGGTTGGCGAAGCTCACCGTGATTTTCCGCAAATATATCCGCAGGCAGGCTGGGTAGAACACAATCCCGAAGATATTTTTTTCACACAACTGCAAACGGCAATTCAGGCTGTAAAAAATGCCGGTTTAAGTCCAACGGATATCCGTACGGTAGGCATAACAAATCAGCGTGAAACTACCGTGGTTTGGGAAAAATCCACCGGCAAACCGGTTTACAACGCCATTGTGTGGCAATGTAGGCGCACTGCGGAAATGTGTGAAAATATGCGTGAAAAATATGCTGAAACCGTCTACAACAAAACAGGATTGGTAATTGATGCGTATTTTTCCGCCACCAAAATAAAATGGATTTTGGATAACGTTGAAGGTGCACGCCAAAAGGCGGAGAACGGTGAGTTGCTTTTTGGCACGGTAGACACATATCTTTTGTGGAAAATTACCGGCGGAAAGGTACACGCAACCGACTACACCAATGCATCACGCACAATGCTTTTCAACATTCACACTCTAACGTGGGATAGTGACTTGCTCAGTCTTTTCGGGGTGCCTCTGTTAATGCTTCCAAGTGTTTATCCGTCTTCACACAACTTCGGCACAACCTCTCCGGAGGTTTTCGGTGAAATAACCGCCAACGTCTGCGGAGTGGCGGGTGATCAGCAGTCGGCGCTTTTCGGCCATTTGGCAGTAAATGCAGGTGACGTAAAAAACACCTACGGAACAGGTTGCTTTTTGCTTATGAATACCGGCAAAACCGCAGTAAAAAGTAAAAACGGTCTTGTTACAACGCTTTCCGCCTGTCTTGACGGTGCAAAGCCCGACTACGTTCTGGAAGGTAGTGTATTTATCGGGGGAGCAGTTACCACATGGCTTTGTAACGAACTTCAACTTGTTTCTCACCCGGCTGAGACTGAAACCCTTGCAACTGCGGTAAACACCACTAACGGTGTTTACGTTGTGCCTGCTTTTACCGGACTTGGCGCACCGTATTGGGATGCCGATGCCCGTGGCACAATAACCGGCATAACACGTGGCACAACAAAAAATCATATTGTTCGTGCCTGTCTTGAATCTATCGCCTATCAGGTAAATGACGTGGTTCAGGCTATGCAAAAAGATTCTTCCGTGCAAATAAATAGCCTTAGTGTAGACGGTGGTGCCACAAAAAATAATTTTCTAATGCAATTTCAGGCAAATATTCTCGGTTGTCAGGTCAGCCGTTCCGCCTCGTCTGAAATCACCGCCCTCGGCGTAGCTTACCTTGCAGGCATTTGCAACGGAATATGGCGTGACACAGCTGAACTAAAAACACTGTGCCATACCGACAAAGTTTTTTCGCCTGCAATAAATTGTAATACCCGTCAAATTTTGCTTGACGGCTGGCAAAAAGCACTTCGTCAAACATTGACAAAATAACAAACGCAACACATTTAATAAAATAAATGTAAAAAAATCGCCAAATAAAACAACACAATCATAAAAATTTATCCGCCGTCGGCATTTTGCTGACGGCTATTTTTACCGCAAAACTCAAATTTGCCACAAATACCACACTTCAAACGGCAAATTTTTCAAAAAATTCTCCTCAAAAAGCGTAAAAACAAACCCTAAAAATTCCCAAAAATTTTTGACGGCTACGCCGTCGGGAGTGGAAATGTGCATAATTTTTCCAAAAATTGGCAAAAAATACAATAAAAATAGTCTATTTTCCACCAATTACTTCAAAATACTTGACATTTGCGGGGGGGGACTATAATT
>JAZLJV010000105.1:0-4293 GCA_045618025.1 Clostridia bacterium | reverse complement strand
TTCTCTGCACCGACATTAAGTCCGTCCTTTGCAGAGGTAACGATTATACCGGCATCGGCAACGCGAAGTGCCTCAAACACCTCACCTGCAAAATCAAAGTAACCCGGGGTATCAATAATGTTAAACTTTACTCCTTGATATGTGCAGTTAGCCATAGAAAGGCTGATAGATATTTTGCGAGCAATTTCCTCTTGGTCAAAGTCCATAGTGGTGTTGCCGTCATCTACTTTTCCTTGTCTGTCAATAGCTCCTGCATTAAATAATATTGCTTCCGCAAGAGTGGTTTTTCCTTCGCCACTGTGTCCTATCAAAGCAATGTTTCTGATGTTGTCTGCTAAAACTTCCATTGTGTTAGTTACTCCTTTTTGTTTTTGGACCGCTACACTTGGCGGTCAAATCTACCCCCTATTATACAACAAACAAATGACAATTTCAATAGGTTTGAAAAAATAATATATAACAAAAACACTCCCTTTTTGCTTGCCAAGGTCAATTTGCCTTATTTTGCGCCAAAGAGAGAGTGTTTTTTAAGCGTTTCAGTTGTTTGCAAGAGCAATTTTGTCCGTCATATTTCCCAATTCGGCAAACTTTTGTAAAAGGTCTGCCACGGTCAGTTTTTGTTTTTCTTCGCCGGAGGCTTCAAAAATTATTTTGCCCTGATCCATCATTACAAGACGGTTGCCGTTTTCCAAGGCATCCTTCATATTGTGGGTAATCATAATGGTGGTTTGGTTGTTTTGTTGTTGTAGTTTGCGTGTCAGTTCCAGCACCTTTTCAGCAGTTTTCGGGTCAAGCGCTGCGGTGTGTTCATCAAGCAGAAGTACCTTTGGCTTGTTAAGTGTAGCCATAAGCAGTGTAAGCGCCTGACGTTGCCCGCCGGAAAGTAGTGAAACCTTTTGCGTCATGCGGTCTTCCAGTCCCATATCCAGCGTTTGCAACAATTGGTAAAACCGTTTGTGGTCCTGCGAGGAAACATTCCACGAAAGGCCACGGCGTTTACCACGCCTGTCGGCAATAGCAAGGTTTTCTTCAATTTGCATATCGCTTGCGGTGCCCTTCATCGGGTCCTGAAAAACTCTTGCAATAAGTTTTGCACGCTTGTATTCTTTTGTTTTGGTAACGTCTTCGCCGTCAATAATAATACTGCCTTCGTCAACAAAAAACGTACCTGCCACCGCGTTTAACAGTGTACTTTTGCCTGCGCCGTTACTGCCTATTACCGTTACAAAGTCCCCTTCACTCAAGTGCAGAGAAACTCCGCAAAGGGCCGTTTTTTTGTTGATGGTATTGGCGTTAAAAGTTTTGCTTACGTTGTTAATTTTAAGCATGACGTTTCTCCTTTACGGCAGTTTTGTTTTTGGAAAAGTATTTTACCGCCAGCACTAAAATGATTATCAAAGCGGAAATAAGTTTAAGGTCGTCCATAGTAATAAACGAAACAACTTTTATTGCCACTGCAATAATAAGGCGGTAAAGTACGCTACCCAAAGCCACAAACGAAAGTTTTAGCCAGAAGGAGTATCTTTCCTTTATAAATACTTCCCCTAGAACAATTCCGGTAAGGCCGAACACAATTGCGCCACTGCCGGCGTTTACCTGAATATCGTTATTGCTTTGTGCCCACAAACTGCCTGCCAAAGCGGAAAGTGCGTTGGAAATTGCCAACCCGGCAATAACGTGCATATCGGTATCTATGCCTTGTGCACGAGCCATATCCTGGTTGCAACCCGTAGCACGCACGGCGGAACCGAGCTTTGTGCCGAACAGCCAGTACAAAAATGCCACGGTAACGGCTACGGCAATGCCTGCTATTACAAGATTGGCATTTACGTTGCTAAGTCCTTTACCCATCAAAAAATTGCACATTGTGTTTGTGCCGAGAAGGGACAGACTGGTTTTTCCGCCAAGTACGTGAACGTTTACGGAATACAGCGCAAACATTGTTAAAATGCCCGCCAAAATAGCGTGTATTTTAAGTTTTGTGTGCAAAACTCCGGTAAGTGCACCGCCCAAAGCACCGGCAAGCACGGCAACAAGCATTGCAATGCTTACGTGTACGCCATTGGTAATAAGTGTAGCGGTAACACATCCGCCAAGAGCAAACGTGCCTTCCACCGACATATCGGGGAAATCCAGCAGACGAAACGTTACGTAAACACCCAGCGCCAAAATACCCCAAATAAGTCCATCGGCAACGGCTCCGGGTAGCACCCGCAAAATAGATTGTACGGTAAGCGCAGACAAACTGTTTAGCATTTGTTATTCTCCAAGTTGAGTTTTTATTTGTTCAAGTTTTTGGTCGGTAAGACCAAGTGCTGTTTTTGCACTGTCCGAAACGGCAAGTTCCGGTGTTCCGCTAAAGGATTGGTGTGCATTTGCAACCTTTCCGGTGGTAATATGTTCAATAACCATATTTGCCGTTTGTTGGCCAAGTGAGTAGTAGTTTACGCCCAGCGTTGCCCATCCGCCGTTTTCCAACATACCTTCTTCACCTACAATAATAGGTTTGTTGGCTGTATTAGCCGTTGACACCGTGGACATTGCATTGGAAAGAGTGTTGTCGGTAGGAATGTAAATAACGTCTTCTTCTACCGATTGCACCGTAGTGCGAATGTTGGCAATATCCGTTATCTGGTATTCTTTGTAGGTAAGGCCAAGTCTGTCACATGCCTGTTTGGCAATATTTACCTGTGCACGTGAGTTTGTTTCGTTGGAACTGAACAAAAACGCCACGCTTGTAGCTTGCGGACAAAGCAGTTTTATCAGTTGCATTTGTTTTGCAATAGGTTGCATATCACTTGTGCCAAAAACGTTATTACGTGTCGTCAATCCGCTGTCGGCAGGGTCGGTAACGGCGGTGTAAAATACAGGTACGGTTGTTGTTGAACCGGCACTGTTTACCGCACACGGCGTAGCAATTGCGTAAATGTAGTCAGGCGCATTAGAGAGTGCATCCTTTACAATTGTTGATACGTAGCTGTTTTCCGCATTGGCATCGTGCTGATTAAAAGCAATGGTTTTGCCGTTTTCCTTTGCCCAAGCTTCAAGCGTATCCTTAAAGCCGTTGCACGCATTGTTAAGTGCGGGAAAGTTTCCAAATTGCACTACGTCAATGGTGTAGTCGGCATTGTTGCCACAACACGCAAAAATACCGCATGCCGTCAGACACAAAACAACAAGCATAATAACCGCAAAAATTCTTTTCATAATTGTTACCTCCTTAAACTAAAAAAACTCCTTCGCATTTGCAAAGAAGTTTAGTAAACAATTTATAAAAACTTTTGTAAACTATTTTTCCATCAGCAAACGCTACCGTTACTTTGTTGCAAGGCAGTAATAGTAGTAATATGCAGATGCGAAAATAAAGTTTGTCATAGTTTTTCGTTCCTTATTGACAAAATTATAATAATCCTTCGGCAATTTGTCAACAATTTTTGAGCAATCAATGTAAAAAATGCGATAAAAATTTTAATGTTCGTTATTTTTGCATATGTTAAAAGCGTTTTGTAAAAGTTATTCTGCAAAAACCGAGTTTTAACAAAAACCTCACGGATTAAAATTTTTTTACATTGCAAACGGCTGTTTTTAAGGCGTTGGTTGCACTTGCAAACAATGTTGTCGGCACGGGTTTTTATCAATTTACAGCAAAAATACGGCAACTTTCCGGCATACTTCAGGGGCAAACTACAGTGCAAGCAAAATTACGCCTTAAGCATTTGTTGATATTAAAATGCACAACAAACTAAAAAGGTAAAGTTAAAACAAAACGCTTGACGGTTTTTTGCAGTTAATGTATAATAAGAACACTATGGCAAAGGGCGTAATTACCTGTTGCCAAATACAAAGTGAGGTGCTGAACATGAAACAAGGTATACATCCGAATTACCATGAAGCGACTGTTGTATGTGCTTGTGGCGCTACTTTTAAGACCGGTACAACAAAAAATACGGACATTATCAAAGTAGAAATTTGCAACCAATGCCACCCATACTTCACCGGCAAGCAAAAACTTGTTGACGCTGGCGGTAGAGTTGACAAATTCAAGAAAAAATACAATCTTGACTAATTTTCAAAACGGACTGAGCACTTCAGCCCGTTTTTTATTAACAAAAAACGCAACCACAATTTTTTCGCAAATTTAATCGCCGACGGTTTGTCCGTCGGCTTTTGTTTTGCAAAACCGCAAATTTTATAAAAAACCGTCAACAACCGTAAATTTTGCGAAAAAACCGTCAACAACCGCAAATGAAAAGCCGTTAACAACCGCTAACTTTGTGGAATTTAATTATAAAA
>JAZLJV010000104.1:0-7095 GCA_045618025.1 Clostridia bacterium | reverse complement strand
AAGGCGCATTTTGTAGCAAAGCGTGCAACGCTCACCACCTTCGTAACGGTACGGAAAAGCACTTGCCCACAACAAATATTTGTTTGATTCGTGTTGCTTTACAACAAGTTTAAGTGGAAAAACGGCAGGCGTTTCAAATTTGCCGTCGTTAACAATTTGTACAAGTTTGTTCAGCTCGCCAAGACGTTTTTGCCACTCGGCCTCATCCGTTATGTTGTCATTTGCATAAAACAAAGTAACGTCAAAATGCTCTAAAAGCTGTGTTAAGCAGTAGGTTGTGCAAGGTGCACAACAAACGTGTAGCAACAATTTAGGTTTTTTGTCGCCAAGGCTTTCAACAATTTCATTAAATTGTCCTGCATAGTCGTTTTTTTGTACCATTTTTACCTTTTTGGGTTAACACGTATAGTGTTTTAACAATTTTACTTTGCTGTATCAGATATTTTTGTAAACAGTGCCAAAGTGTTTTGGCAGACTTGTTGTTCCACTTCTTCAACAGGTTTGTGGTAAAGTTCGGCGAGTTTTTGCAAAACGAATGCAACGTTTTTGGGCTCGTTTACCGTTCCACGAAGTGGCACCGGTGACATATACGGGCTGTCCGTTTCCGTCAGCACTTTGTCAAAAGGCACGGCATCAATCACATCTTGTTTATTGGCATTTTTGAAGGTTATTGCACCGCCAAACGCAAAATAATGCCCCTGCTTTGCCATTTGACGTGCAAACTCGGCACTTCCGCTGTAACAATGCCACAAAACGCCGTGATTCAAATACTTTTTTTGTGCCGTCAAAATGTCCAACGCATCGCCGTAAGCATCACGAATGTGAAGCGTAACCGGCAAACCGAGTTTATCGGCAATTTCCAGTTGCTCGGCAAAAACGTCCTTTTGCGTTTGCTTTGGTGAAAGGTTGTAGTAGTAATCAAGGCCAATTTCCCCCACTGCAACAACCTTTGGATGAGTGCCGAGCTCGTACATTTTTTTGATGAACGTATCGTCAAATTGGCTACTTGTGTGCGGATGCATACCCACAGTTGCGTAAACCCTGTCATATTTTTCCGCTAAGGCTACGCCTGCAAGCATAGAGTTGTAGTCACAACTGTTGTTTATTGCAAATAAAATATTTTGTGAAGAAAAGGCAGAAACAATTTCTTCTGCCCTTTCACACAGTTTTTCATCGTCCAAGTGAAGATGACTGTCTATCATTATCTAACCACCTTACCGCTTCCAATGTCTTTTTCCGGAGTAACAAATACAACGTGTTTGCCGTCATCGGCACACAAAATCATACCGTTGCTTTCCACCCCACGAATTTTTGCCGGCTTAAGGTTGCTTACCAATACAACCGTTTTGCCTACAAGTTCTTCAGCCGTGTAGTACTGTGCAATTCCGCTGACCACTTGGCGTTTTTCTCCGCCTACGTCCAGCATTATTTGCAACAATTTGTCGCTTTTTTCCACCTTTTGAACGGAAAGCACCCTTGCCGTTTTAAGCTTTATTTTTGCAAAATCTTCAATGGAAACATACTCTTCCGCAGGTTCGGTTTTTTTGCTGTTTTGTGCTTCAGCTACTTCGTCAAGGTATTTCAGTTCCTTGTCAATATCAATGCGGTTAAACAGGTTTTCGCCCTTGTTAACCTTTGTACCCGGCTGTATTCCGCCAAAAGTACTTATGCCGGAAAAATCTGCCGGAACGCTTAAGCCGAGTTTTTCCAAAACGGTAGTCGCTGTTTGCGTAATAAACGGCAAAAGCAGTGTAGAAGCAAAGCGCAAACTTTCACACAGCACGTACATAACCGTGGCCAGGCGGTCTTTGTCACCCTTTTTGTTAAGCGTCCACGGGGTTGTTTCGTCTATGTATTTGTTGGCACGTTGCACAATTTTGAAAATGTTTTGCAATGCATCCGGTGCGGAAAGTGCTTCCATATCGGCACGCACCTTTCCAAGAGCGTTTTCGCTAAGTTCAATCAGTTCTTTATCCAGTTCGGTGTAGGTGTTCGGTGCGGGAATTTCACCACCAAAGTACTGTGTCACCATTGCTGTGGTTCTGCTTACCAAGTTGCCAAGGTCGTTTACCAAATCGCTGTTGGTGCGTGTAAGCAATGCTTCGTTGGTGTAACTGCCGTCACTACCAAAAGGTATTTCACGAAGAAGATAATAACGGATAGCATCAACGCCGTAACGTTCACAAAGGAAGTACGGGTCAACAACGTTGCCCTTGCTCTTACTCATTTTGTCGTTGCCAAAAAGTAGCCAGCCGTGGCCGTAAACCTTTTTAGGTAAAGGCAAATCAAGCGCCATAAGCAAAGCGGGCCAAATAATGGTATGAAAACGCACAATTTCCTTACCAACCATATGCAAATCTGCCGGCCAGTATTTTTTGTAATCGCTGTCGTCTTGTTGCAAGTAGCCGAGGGCGGTAATGTAGTTGCTGAGAGCATCAACCCAAACATAGGCAACGTGCTTCGGGTCAAACGGCAGTTTTACGCCCCAATCAAATGTGGTACGACTTATGCACAAATCCTTTAGCCCCGGCTTGATAAAGTTGTTTATCATTTCGTTCATACGGCTTTTCGGCGAAATAAACTCCGGATTTTGGTTGTAAAACTCTACCAAACGGTCGGCATATTTGCTAAGACGGAAGAAGTAACTTTCTTCCTTTTCCAGCTTTACTTCACGTCCGCAATCGGGACACTTTCCGTCAACAAGTTGACTTTCCGTCCAAAAGCTTTCGCAAGGCGTGCAGTACCAACCTTCGTATTCGCTTTTGTAAATATCTCCGCTTGCAAGCAATTTTTCGTATATTTTTTGCACCGTTTTTTCGTGGTAGTCGTCCGTTGTACGAATAAACTTATCGTAACTTATGTTAAGTGTTGCCCACAGTTTTTTAATATCTTCGGCACGTTCGTCCACAAATGCTTTAGGCGTTTTGCCTACGCTTTCAGCCTTTTGTTGCACCTTTTGACCGTGCTCGTCCGTGCCGGTAAGGTAACATACGTCAAAGCCGTCCATACGCTTAAAACGTGCAATGGCATCACAAATTACCGTTGTGTAGCAATGTCCCAAGTGAAAGCTACCGCTGGCGTAGTAAATAGGTGTTGTAATATAAAATGGTTTTTTCTCGGTACACATGAGTACTCCCTCCGTATGATGGATATTTGCAAGGCTTTTTACCTGTGCTTATTATTATATATTGTCGCAGTTATTTTGTAAAGGAAAAATGCCACGCAATGCGGTAAATGTGCATATGTGTTTGCAAAACACTGACAATTGTTACTGACACCAACAAACAAAAAGCATACATAAAATGCCGATACAAACAACACACAAAAACTTGTTGCATTGCACAAAAAATTTCCCCTAAAACATAAAAAAATATTTTTGCTATACGATAACGGTTTTTGGGGTGCGTTTGTCAGTCGTGCAAAGATTTGTAGTAAAGCATACAGTGGCAAAATCCTTCAAACGTCGGATCGGCAATTTGCTCTCTGAACTCCCTGCACATACATTTGTTATCTTCCGTACGTTCTCTGCGACACGGACAGTAACCGCCGGTTTTTTCCAAACCTTGTTTTATGGCTTTTACAACGTTTTCGTCTTTATTAAAACTAATTTTCATTTTGCCTCCTTTTGCAAGTTTACGCCGAACATTGCAAAATAATAAATGCTTAGCATAACAACGCAAACATATTATACACCCTTTTATGTCGTTTTACAATACCTACCAAAAGCCTTTGACCGGCGTGTTACGCTCTTTTGCAAATTGCCTGTTGACTTTCCCCTTACAAAGTGGTAAAATAACACCGTAATAAAAAATACCTAAGGGGGCTTGCCCATGCAACATTTTTACGAACAAATTGAAGGCGCTTTTGATATTTTGGTAAACTACGCCGTACTTATTATAGAGTTTATTGGCATTTGCGTACTGCTTTATGCCGTTGTGCGTGCAGTTATCGGCATTTTTAAGCAACACAAACATCTGCGGTTGGATTTAGCCGAAGGCATAGCCTTGGCATTGGAATTTAAGGTGGGCGGAGAGTTACTGCGTACTGTTGTTGTACGTGAGTGGAACGAACTTCTTATTCTCGGATCCATTATTTTGCTTCGTGCGGCACTGACGTTCCTTATTCAGTGGGAAATAAAAATTGAAAAGAAAAACGGCGGTTTGCTTGAAGGCGACATAGATAACAGCAAAAAATAACTGAAATAAATTGCGGTAACCGTTACAAAAATACAGTTTTGTTTTGCTTTCAGCAACGGTTTATCTGTGTATTGATATGACGGCAAAACCCTAATTGATAGGCAACTGAACAAAAACAATTGACAGGCACTTTCACCAAAGTGCCTGTTTTTGTATGTCTTACCACAAACGTTTATTACAAAACACGTATAACAACAAAACTTTACGCAAAATATTAACTAACGGTAAAACCGAAAACGGTTGGCACGACGGCTCAAAATGACGTAAAAACTAAAAGAAATAGAGAGTAAAATTACGTTATAATTGTACGGAAACCCTTGTTTTATGGCGCACGCAACCGTAAGTTGACAAAAAGAAACTTATTTTTTACAACTAAGTAAAGTAAAGTTTCTTGCGAAAGCCAAAGCAATTTGATATAATTAAGCAAAAAACAAAGGACGGTTCAAAATGGACGTAAACATTGCAAACAGACTTTGCGAACTACGCAAAAAGAACAATTACTCTCAAGAGGAACTTGCCGATAAACTGGGACTGTCACGACAGGCGGTTTCCAAATGGGAACGTGCGGAAGCCTCGCCGGACACGGACAACCTGATTATGCTTGCAAAACTTTACAACGTTACGCTGGACGAATTGCTGTTTGGAAAAGAAGAAGCTATGCCCGATAATGGTGCCGTACACCAAAAATCCGACACATCTGACAAAAACAGTAACGAAAACTCAGCACAGCGCAACGGAGACTACGTAAACATAGGAAAGGACGGCGTGCACGTTATTAGCAAGGATGGCGACGAAGTGCACATAAATTGCAAAGGCGTACATATTGTTAATGACAAAAATGACGAAGAAGACCGTGACGTTAGTCTTAACGTTAAACACAATTTGTGGATAGCTTTGCCATTTCCGTTTATTATTGCGGTAGTATACGTTGTTTTAGGCGTAATTTACAATTTGTGGCACCCTGCATGGCTGTTATTTTTGCTTATATCCGTTTACTACGATTTTGTAAAAATGTTTACAAGCAAGTCGCTGTACAAAAAGTTGCACCACTTTCCCGTTGCTATGCTTTCAACGCTGACGTACCTGTGTTTGGGCTTTTTTGCAGACTTGTGGCACCCTTCGTGGCTTGTATTTTTGATTATTCCGTTGTACTACACTATTATTGATAACGTTTGTCCAAAACATACCGTGCAAATAAACGACAGCACCTATGTGACAGACGACGAAACAGTGCAATTTGAAGCTGACAATGACAAAAACGACGACTGAAAACTGCGCAATCAACATGCAAAATTATGTCGGAATTTGTTTTTACCCGATTTTGCAACGGTCACTTGCCTGCGATAAATTGTCATACTACGTGCAACGGTGTAATTGCAGGTTAAATAAATCTGATGGACTACCGTTTTATTTATGTTGCAATCAAAACGGCATAATTGACCGCAAATAACAAAAGCGAAATGCAATTTGCATTTCGCTTTTTTGTGCCGATTTTAATACATTACATCGTTTAATGTTAATTTACAATAAATAATCCGTTTTTAATTTTCACCGATGTTTTTCGGCATATTATTTGCACGCTTCTTCCTTTAGCACACATACGTCACGTAGGTAGCGGTATTTTTCGTCAAAATCCAAACCGTAGCCAACTACAAATTCGTCGGGTATTTCAAAACCGATGTAGTCAATAACAACATTTTTCTGACGTCTACTGCTTTTGGAAAGTGCGGTGGCAATTTTTACCGAGTGTGCTCCACGCTCCAACAAAAGTGTTTTTAGGCTGTCCAACGTTACGCCGGTATCTACAATGTCTTCCACAAGCACAATATCTTTGCCCTTGCAAGACGTTGTAAGATCTTTTATCATGGTAATAGTCCCTACGGATTCCGTCCCGCCAAAGTAGCTGGAAACCTGCATAAAGTCCACTTCCGTATTCAGGTCAACATAACGGGTCAAATCCGCCAAAAACATCCATGCGCCCTTTAAGATACCAACAAAAAGCGGTTGTTTACCTAAATAATCTTTTGTTATTTGTTCGCCCATTTGCTTGACACGTGTGCTTAGTTGTTCTTCCGTTATAAGCACTCTTTCAATCAGTCTTGTGTGTTCCATTGCTATTTCCTCCTACAAAACTTTAACGTAATAAATATCAGCCGTATCATCGGTTTTTACACTGTCAGAAATCTCCACTCCGCAAATTACAAGCACATTGCTACCGCTTGCCACAAGCAATAGTTCGTCGCGTTTACGGGAGGGTATTTTTTTATCAATCAAATATTTGCCAAGCGGTTTGGTTCCACCGCCGAATTTTTTGAAGACGTCGCCTGATTTGCGAGTACGAATAACCGCATCGGCAGGCATTTTGTTGAGGTCAATTTTAAGCGCATCTGCACTTGCGGTTTTGCTGACACTAAGCGTGCCTACAGGCGTATCGGTTTCGCCAACAACAAACGGTAAAACAAAATCGTGCGTAATACCCTCACGTTTTTGCCAGATGGTTATTTTATGATAGTCGTTTACCGCTTCCAAATCAAACGGAAGTGAAATTTTTTTACCTCCGTCGCTTGTAGCCAAATCAACAAGCGCATCAAAGTGCAATTTTTCTATATTGTACCAAAATCCCAGACGTTCAAACACCTTGCGAAGCACCCTGAAAGCTACCGGTTTTGGTTGTTTGAGAAGTTCTACCGGCACTTCGGCACGTTTTTGAGTAAACACTACGGTAGAAATATCCGCAAGACTATCCAGATAGGCGTTATCTTCCGCAAGGTTTTGAGCAAAACGGTTTATGTTGGCTACAACATTTTCGTTTACGTTAGCAAGACGTGTCAAAACTTCGTGACGTATGTAGTTGCGAGCATATTTTATATCACTGTTAGTACTGTCAATAACACACGAA
>JAZLJV010000103.1:0-8744 GCA_045618025.1 Clostridia bacterium | reverse complement strand
AAAGCCGAAAACAAGAGCTACAACAAGCCCAAGTGCAACAAATACTACACCAAATTTGTGTTTTTGTTGTTTTGGCGGTTGTTGTGATGGCGTTGAATACCAATTCATCATTTCTTTGTTGTTTTGTTCGTTAAAATTTTCGTTCATAATAAATCTCCATAATCTATCCAATTAAGCTGTTGCAATACATCTTGTGCTTTATGCACGTTGCCGGCATAAACTTCTTTTTTGCCGTCAATAACAACCACGTAACTGCAAGTTGGGTTTATGTTGTTACTTAGTGTTACAATATGCTTTGCCGTGGGAAAAAGCTTTGCAAGGTCGCTGACGGAATAATTGCCACAATCGGTAAAGCCGTCGTCCAGAACAATATCAACACAACGCATTTTGCCACGTGCCAATGCCAGAGTTTGTTGTTGTTTTGCGGTTAATTTTTTTGCTTTTGTTTGCAAAATATTTTGCAAGCCAAATTCTTTTGCGACTTCTTCCGCATGCTTAAATGCCTCTGCACGTTTAACCTTGCGCACCAAAAGTGGATAGGCCAAATTTTTTAGCACTGTGCGCCTTGGCAAAACAAGCGAAAGTTTTGGCAAGTAAAGTATGCCCGTTTCGTCGGTACTACAACCGTTGTTTTTGTCTTTTGATATTTTCACCCTGCCTTGTTGTGGCTTAAGCAGTCCCAAAAGCAGTTTGCACAACGTTGTTTTGCCGGAAAGACAATTGCAAACCACTGCAGAAACGCCTTCGGGCAGTTCAAAAGAAAGGTCTTCAAAAAGCGGAAAGTCGGCGTAAGGGTATGTAAAACTTACATTTTGCAGTTTAATCATTGTCCAGTTCGTCCAGCGTAAGTTCAAACGGCTCAACAAAGTTTTCCATAAAATATTTTACTTCCGGTGCATCAATAGCATCAATATCGGCACGCAAAGTTGCCTTTGCCTTAAAAAACTCGCCGTTGCTCATTTTTACTTCGTCAATGCATTTTATGTATGCACAAATTTTGTCGGCATATTTTACAAATTTGTGTTCCATGCTGTCTTCATCGGTAACAATCTGGCGGTAGCACTCCACCATTTCCGGCGGAAGATGCTGAAGCAACTTTTTGTTGGCAAGTTTTTCCAAGCCCTTGTAGGAATCTCGTGTTTCCGGATTGAAATACTTGATAGGTGTTGGTAAATCGCCGGTAAGCACCTCGCTTGTTTCGTGAAAAAGAGCTTTTACCGTTATGCTGTTTACATCAAGATTTCCACCAAAATAAACATTGGAAATAGTCGCCAGACCGTGTGCAATAACGGCAACTTGCTGACTGTGTTCCATAATGTTTTCCTTTACTACCGAATGCATCAAACTCCAACGGTTAATGTACTTCATTCTGTTGAGATATGCAAAAAACTTATACATAGGTTAGTATTCTCCTGCGTTTAAGACAAAATGCATTTTGCAATACATTTTATCGCATAATATATTATTGTTAATTATACCATATTTTCGTTAAAAAACAACTTTTTACGACATACAGTAACAAAAAGGTTGCAAAAAAAGTTTTAAATGTTGAAATTACTTGCAAAACGTAGTATAATTAACAAAAAACTACGGAGTTTATTATGAAAAAAGGAACTTTGATATTTGCACAATCGGGCGGACCAACCGCCGTTATTAACGCCAGTGCCGCAGGCGTAATTGGTGAGGCACAAAAATGCGGTGGCTACGACAAAATACTGTGCGGTCGCTTTGGCATTGACGGTATACTTTCCGAAGACTTTGTAGACGTTACCCATCTGACAGAGCAACAGCTTGATTTGCTTTCCAAAACACCGGCCTCTGCGTTTGGTTCTTGCCGTCACAAACTGCCGGAAGTTAAGGAAGACCCGGCAACCTACAAAAAACTGCTTGATATCTTTGCCAAGTACAACGTTACCACGTTTGTTTACAACGGCGGAAACGACAGTATGGATACCTGCAACAAACTTGCGCACTACTGCAAAAAAGTCGGATATCCGTGCCAGGTTGTGGGCGTGCCTAAAACGGTAGATAACGACCTTGCGGAAACAGACCACTGCCCGGGCTACGCAAGTGCCGTAAAATATGTTGCTACAACCATGAGCGAAATTGAACGTGACAGTATGGCATACAAAAAAGGTAAAATTGTCATTTGCGAAATTATGGGGAGAGACAGCGGTTTTTTGACTGCAGGAGCAAGTCTGGCTCGGCTTAACGGTGAAGGGCCTGACCTTATTTACCTGCCGGAACGTCCGTTTGATATTGACGACTTTGTTGAACGTGTAATGGCAATTTATCAGCAAAAAGGACGATGTCTTGTTGCCGTAAGCGAGGGTCTACGTGATAAAAACGGTAATTACGTAAGCGAAGTAAAGGTAAAAGACAGTTTTAACCATGCACAACTCGGCGGAGTTTCACAGTACCTTGCAGGTATTTTCTTTGAACGTTTCGGCATAAAAACACGTGCAATAGAGTTTTCGCTTATGCAAAGGGCAGGGGCACACATTGCCAGCCTTACCGACTACAACGAAGCAAAACGTGTAGGCGTATTTGCCGTAAAACAGGCGCAAAAAGGCAAAACAGGAGTGATGTCTTGCCTTAAACGTATGCAAAATAACAAAATGCGCATTGTTGCCGTACCGCTTGGCAAGGTGGCTAACAAGGTTAAACAACTGCCGGAAGAATTTATTACACCGGACGGCACCAACATTACCGACAAGTTTTTTGACTACGTTTTGCCACTTGTTAAGGGCGAAGTAAAACGTGTTTACAAAAACGGTATGCCGGTGTACTTCAGTCTGACCGACATTGAAAAATAGACAAAAAAACAATTAATGAACATAAAAATAAGACGTGGAAATAAATTGTTCCACGTCTTTTTTGTACGGCAAATTGCACTAATAAGTGCAATATATAAATTTTTACGAATTGTAGTCGTAAGGTAATTGTTTTTGCGCTCTCCGTTAAGGTTTACAATGTAACCGTCTTGCACTTTGCCCCACCAGTTTTTGTCGTGTAGTGGCAGGTCTTCCAAAATATCTTCGTCCGTCAGCTCCGACGGTGTTACAACCTGCAAATCGCCAACAAACACACCGCAAGTCGTTTCGTCCGCCTTGGTAAGCGGATTTTTCCTTGCAAAAACAAAACTTTCCTTGCGAATTTACACATTTATAATATGTCCTTTATCTCCGCAAAACACGCCAAACTAACGTATTTGTCCGAGATAACTTTAACTCGGTCTAAATATTTAATACTTACCGCCTACAAAACCACTGTTTCAACGTCGTCGTCGCAAACGTAGCTGACAACGTAGTTTTGCCACTTGTAACCACGCACGGCAAGTTTTCCGCACTGCGCAAAGTAGTCGTTGCCTTTTTGCAAAAGACCGGTAAGTTCCGCCTGCTTAACAAGAGTGAACTGTTCTCCACCGTGTTTGAAAACCGCTTCTTTTGCCGTCCAAACAAATGTATAACTTGCCGTATCGGTACAAAATGCTTTTTCGTTTTCCGTGCCGTACCGACCTATCACCGTGCCTGCCTGCGGACAAATCTTTTGCACATCCAGCCCTACTTCGCCATTTTCCGAAACAAGGCAAGCCACTACGCCACTGCTGTGCGAAACACTAAAACACGGCGCACCCTTCACAAACGGTTTGCCGTTACTTTTTTCCAGCACTTCTGCTTTTTGCACGCCAAGTGCGTGTTTAAGTAGCACTTCGCCCGCCAAACTTTCGTTAAGACGTTCTTGGCTTTTCCAAGTGCTACGGCGTTTAAGCATACGGCTACTTTCCTGCCCGTTGTTTTCGGCAAATGCAAGTGCGCTATTGATTGAAGTAATAAAAAGTTTTGCCATACAAAAAGTTTAATGCAAAGGTTGCGTTTTGTCAAGAGCTAAAAAATGCTGAATTGTTTACTGCTTACGCCACCATAACCTCTAATCCCTAAAAAACGCCCCGTTAGGGAATGCACCATAGGGATTTTTTGACGAACAGAACGGCAAAAAGATGTGGAAATGCCGAGAATTTGGCACATACAACGTGTTGAAGTAATTCAAAACTGTATGGCATAATCAATACAAAAAAAGAAAAGTGAGAGTTTTGAACTCTCACTTTTTTGTTGCCTTTGCTTGGTTTTGCCTCTACCGTACGACAAGTACGCCTACGATTCAAAACCAACCAATCTGTCCGCCCCTCTCTCCCTATGGAGCACTCCCTTTGAGGGCGTTTTTTGTTAGTCGTTAACTTTGTGAATTATCTTGCGTGGACATTTTTCCGCACAAGTACCGCAGTTCGTGCATTTTGAGTAATCAATTACAGGAAGATTGTTTACCATTGTTATTGCACCGTGCTGGCAAGCTTTTGCACACATTCCGCAACCAATGCAACCAACACTGCAAGCGTTCATAACATCCTTACCACGGCACTCGGTAGAACAAGCCACGTAGTATTTTGCATCTGCAGGTACACGGTGAATAATCTTTTTAGGACATTTGCTGATGCAAACGCCACAACTACGGCAAAGGTCAGGGTTAACTTTTGCCAAGTTGTCGTTAACTTCAATTGCATCAAACGGACAATTTGCCTTGCAGGTACCGCCACCAAGACAACCTGCACTGCAAGCCTTGTTTCCGCCGTTTGCGTTATTTATGCTAACGCAATCGTCGTAACCAACGTAGTTGCAGGTATCTTTGCAGTTGCTACCGCCTGCGCAAGCAACAACGGCAACGGTTGGGCCTTCGTCTTTTACTTCTTGTCCCAAAATTGAACCGATTTTTGTTTTGTTCTCCGCAGTTGTTTGTCCGCAAGCGGAAATATCCGCTTCACCGTCCACCAAACCTTTGGCAAAACCGCTACATCCTGCATAACCGCAACCACCGCAGTTTGCGCCGGCCAACAGTTCGGAAATTTGTCCGATACGTTCATCTTCCTTTACTGCGCACACTTTGCTAATAACAATAATAAGTGCGCCAAGAACTATTGCCAAACCTGCCATAATAGCAACGGCAATAAGTAACAATTTCCATTGGATAGGTTGTCCTATTTCAGCCATCAAAATCAAAGAATTCATAACGTACCTCC
This sequence comes from Clostridia bacterium, assembly GCA_045618025.1. Taxonomy (GTDB): domain Bacteria; phylum Bacillota; class Clostridia; order Christensenellales; family CAG-314; genus Fimimonas. The sequence continues at coordinate 3,670 of JAZLJV010000103.1, read as the reverse complement.
CATTAGCCTATCAAGCTGAAAACGTAAAACGCCATAGCCATAAAGCAGGCGGTAATCATTGTGATAGGGAAACCTTTCAAAACTTTTGGCATGTTAAGTTTATCTACTTTGGTTCTTACACCTGCCAAAAGAACAATAGCAAGGGTAAAGCCCAAACCGTAGAACAAACCGCTAAGCACCGCACCACCAAGAGAAAGTTCCATTGTGTAGGTGGTAAGAGCACCTTGTGCTACCTTTGTGTACTTGATAACGCTTTCAGCAATACCAAGAATTGCACAGTTGGTAGTAACAAGCGGAAGATAAATACCAAGTGAAGAATACAAACCCGGTGAAAACTTTTTCAAAATCATTTCCAACATCTGAACAAGTGCGGCAATTACAAGAATAAATACCAAAATTTCAAGATATTCAAGTTGGAATGAAAGAAGAAGTTTGTAAAGCGGATAGGTAACAACGCAGGTAATAACCATTACCGCTGTAACGGCAATACCCATACCAAGTGCGCTGTCTACCTTTTTGCTTACGCCCAAAAACGGGCAAATACCCAAAAATTGAACAAGTACGAAGTTGCTGGAAAACAAACCTGCAATAAGTATACCGAGAATATCCAGCGCCTCGGCGTTTTGTGCAAATTGAATAATCATTATTCGGCAACCTCCTGTGTAGTAATTTCTTCTTGCTTTTTAGCTTGGCTAAGTTTTACATTGCGTTCAATAATGTTGTAGCAAAGGTTAAACACTGCAATAAACAAACCGTATGTTAAAAATGCACCTGCGCTTGCGCCAAAGAATTTGATTCCGCAAACGTTGGAGAGCACCTGACGAACAGCACCCATAAGGGTAAGTGCAACGGTAAAACCAAGTCCCATAAACAATCCGTCAACGGCGGAGTCCAAAACAGGGTTTTTGCTTGCAAAACCTTCGGCACGGCCCAAAATGATGCAGTTTACCACAATAAGTGGCAGGTAAACGCCCAAACTGCCGTAAAGGCTTGGCAAAAATGCCTGCATTGCCATACGAACTATGGTAACGAACGTAGCAATAATTACAATGAAGCACGGAATACGCACTTTGTTTGGAATTATGTTACGAAGTAACGAAATAATAACGTTACTGCAAATAAGTACAAAGGTAACAGCCATACCCATACCAAACGACGACGAAATTGCCGTTGTAAGTGCCAAGGTTGGGCAGGTACCCAAAACAAGACGGAAAGTCGGGTTTTGTTTAACTAAACCGTCAAGAGCAATCTCTTTGAATCTTTTAAGTTTCATTTTACCTGACCTCCTTTTTAGTCTGCAAAGTCAATAGCATATTGACTGAGTGCAGATTTTACTGCGTTTGTAATAAGGTTTGCAGAGTGCGTTGCGCCGGCAACTTTTCCCGAAGTGTACAAGCTGTCAACCGTTTCAAGCGTTGCACCAACAAGACCGGTGGCAAGTATGTCCGTCTTGTCTTGACTTGGGTCGCCAGGAACGTAACCGTTAACTTCAATGTTAATAGCCGAAACTGCGCCGTTAGCGATTGTAACCTTGAGAACGTAGGTTTGCGGTGTTTCACTCACTCTTATACCGCTTGCCGTGTAAACAGCGTTGTCAACGGTACTTGTAGAATCCTTTTCAATGTAGGTAAAACCGTTGTAACTGCCAAACGATACGCTGACAAGTTTGCCAAAGCCTGCAAATGCAGTTGCAAGGTCGTTTGCGTTTTCCGTTTTCTTGTCAACTGCGCCGTTCTTAAGTACCACAATCTTGCGGTTTTCGTCCGTGCCGTAAACAAATGCCTGAATGTCATCTGCCATAAACAAGTAGGAAAGCTTGTCGCTGCCGCTAGCAAACTTGTCTGCAACGGTTTCCGTAGCGTTAACTTTCTTATCAAGTTGCAACGGAGCGGAAAGTTCAACCGTTTCACCGAGAAGTGCAAGTACTGCTTCTTTTGCATCTTTTTCAGGGTTTTCACCAAGGCCGAGAACGTTGCGTGCGTAGTAAGCAGCCATGTTAAGGGCGTTGGTTGCGGCGTTACTTGTAAAGGTTGCGCCGGATTGTTTTGTAAAGGTAAGTTCGTTGGAAATATCTTCGCCTATGTAAGCGTAGCCGTCGTTTACCGTAAAGGTGTTACCCTTAAAGTCAACAACCTTCCAACCTTTTATTTTTGCATCTGCGCCAATTGCAACATAAAGTTCAATATCGCTGTTTTTGTAACCGCCTACGCCAATAACCTTCAAAATGTAGGCGCCGTCTTTGCTTTTGCTTACTTCTTCCACCGTTCCGTAGGTTGGGTTGGATTTGTAAGCAGGGTCAACGGCAGGTTCGCTGTCGGCAACAAATTCAGGATATATTTCCTGCAAAGCACGTTCTTTTATTACTGCATCGCTGATGAAGAACAAATCGTTGCAAATTGCCAGAAGGAAACCGCAAACAAGGCAAATGCCAAGCAAAACGGCAACTGTTTTAACTGCTGATTTCATCTTAGTTTGCCTCCTTTTCTTTCATTTTGCCAAAAGGCTTGCGAACAATGTAGGTATCAATAAGCGGAACAATAATGTTTCCGAGAAGAATAACAAAGGAAACAACTTCTCCGCCAACCATCTTGCGAAGTACCGCCGTCAAAATACCAAGTAAAGCAAAGTAAATGTAGTTACCGAGTTTGGTGTTTGGCGTGGTAACGTAGTCAGTTGCCATAAATATTGCGCCAAGCATAAGTCCGCCGGTCAAAATACCTTCCAAGCCTGTGCCAAGTGCGGCAACAAAGTTGTCACCTGCAAATGCAGACCATTGCGGAGTGCCGAGTTTGTATTCACTCATTGCGCTGAAAAATGCAAGCAGAGCCGTTACAATAAAAGTGGAACCAATGTAAACAACCGGCCAACGGAAGTTGAGCACCTGACGAACAACAAGGTAAACGCCACCGAGAATAAGTGCAAGTTTGCAAACTTCACCAACGGTACCGCTTACGCCTGTGCCAAGCAATAAATCAAGGTAACCGAGACTGCTTGTTGCTTCACCGTAGATGTGTGCAAGCGGTGTTGCACCTGCTTCAATAAAGTGTGATGGACTTATTTGGGAAAGGTACTTTGTTTCCTGCGCCATTGTACCGCCAAATGCGGCACCAAAGGAAATAAACGCAAAAATGCGTCCTGCAATGGCAGGGTTAACAATGTTTTTGCCCGTACCGCCAAACAGCATTTTTACCACTACCACCGCAAACACACTTGCAAGTGCGGCTGCGTACCATTTGGAAGTAGCGTACATGTTCATACCGATAAGCAGGCCTGTAACAACCGACGAAAAGTCAAATTCATTCAGAATTTGTTCAAAAGGCACTTTAGCGCAAAGTTTGTAAACCACTTCGCTTGCAACGGCAAACAAAACGGAAACAACCAGCATCAAAACTGCGCCAAACCCAAAGAAAATACAACCGACAATGCACGCAGGAAGTAATGCAATGCAAACGTCAATCATAATGCCACGCGTTGTTCTTGGAGATTTAACGTGTGGTGCAAGAGAATAAGTAAGTGTATTCATCGTTATTTCTCCTTTAGTTTAGATTTTGTCAAGCGAACGCTTGAAATAATATCACGCTTTGCAGGGCAAACGTAAGCACACGCACCGCAGGAAATACAACTGCTTGCGCCGTACTTGTCGGCAGTTTCCCACTCGCCCGCATTTGCG
>JAZLJV010000102.1:0-9178 GCA_045618025.1 Clostridia bacterium | reverse complement strand
TTCACGTGCTACGGCCCCCCCAACAATACCTGCGCCGACAATAATTACATCTTGCATAGTTTCTCCGTTAAATTTTTGATATATCAAAAAAAGTCAAAAAGCTAACAAAGCCAAGCAAAACGCCTGGCTTGTAGTTATTATTCCAAAACAACGTCTTCGTCGTTGTCGCTTTCTCCATCTTGTTCCGTTTCGGCAAAAACTGCTGTCTGATCAATTCCAAGCTGATCAAGAGTGTAAGTTTTAAGTTCCGTTTCTCCTTCGTTTCTTTCAAGACGAACGGTAACTATGCGGTAAAGCATATCCAAACTTTCCACCGTGCCTTTGCCGTCAGGCGTAACAATTTCCTTACCTTGCTTTGGCATAAGTTTAAGCGTCTCAACGTAGTAGGAATTTTCAAAATTCAAACAGCACATAAGTCTTCCGCACAGTCCGCTTATTTTTGTAGGGTTAAGCGACAAACCTTGATTTTTTGCCATTTTGATTGATACGTGTTCAAAATCTGCCATATATGCGTTACAACAACACGGAAGACCGCACGGGCCCAATCCACCCTTCATTTTGCATTCGTCACGAATACCAATCTGACGAAGTTCTATACGCATATGGAAAAGTGCTGCCAAATCCTTTACCAATTCACGAAAGTCCACACGGTTATCCGCTGTAAAGTAAAACACCACTTTTGTGTTGTCAAAAGTAAATTCAACGTCAACAAACTTCATTTCCAACTTATGCTTGTCGGCACGTTCCTGAGCTTGTTCCATTGCGTATTTGCGCTTGGCAAGGTTGGCGTTGTGCTGTGCCAAATCCTTTTCCGTCGCCTTGCGCACTACCGGTTTTAATTCACCTTTTATTTTACTGTCATCTACTTGTTGATTGGCAACAACCACCGTGCCGTACTCTACACCACGACTGGTTTCCACAATAACGCCGTTACCTTTTTCAAAAACTTCTCCTAACGGGTCAAAGTAGTAAACCTTGCCAACTTCTTTAAATTGTACACCAACTATTGTCGGCATCTGTATTTTACCTCCGCAATACTTATTAGCAAATTATCAATAACAACGGATGCGTTTCCGCCGTTATCCAACCGTTGTTTGGCTTTGTCAAGAAGCAAAATACATTCCTGACATGCCTGCAACGAGTAATTTTTGTTTATTTTTTCTACTGAAGTTGCCAATGAGGGCAGTTCCGTAAGATTTGGCGCAGTACGTGATTTTATACTTTCCATAAGTAGCACCGAACAAAACGCCAAAAAATCGTAGACGTTTTTGGACTGCGCAATTTGTGCATACGGCAAAGCATTTTTTGTTGATGCCATATTGCAAAGCATTTCCAATGCGTAGTCGTAAGCGGAAAACACTCCGGAATCGTTGATAAGACGCTGGGCATTTTCCACACTGCCACCGCACATAACGGAGGCAATTTCCACACTGCGCAGGTTAAAGCCACTGCTACGCAGTTGTTGTTTTACTTCTTGCGAAGAAAGCACCGTCTGCCTGAGCACCTGACAACGTGAACGCACGGTAGGAAGCAGACTTTCGTAGTCACTTACTCCAATAAAAACAGTAACGTTATCCAACGGTTCTTCCAAAGTCTTAAGCAGTTTGTTTTGCCACGTTTCGGCGTAAACACCGCTTGTGCAGGTTGCATCAAAGGTAAAAACACGCCTTTCTACGTTATCTATCGGGCGTTTGACGCTTTCTTCAATAACGTAGTTTACGTCGTCAACGGTAATACGGTTTTTGTCTTTATCACGTGGGACGGCAATAACATCCTGATGCACTTCCGTCATTACTTTTCGGCACACTTCGCAATCATCAAGCAAATGTGACGGGCAAAGTGCAATGCACGCACACATTTTTAGCAGGTGCGGAACAAAGGACTTTTCAGCCACCACAACATAAGCGTGTGAAGCGTGTCCGCAGGCAAACTCCTGCGACAAAAAATCTTTCAGGTTGTTGTCAAGTGCGTTCAACTAAAAACCCCCTTCTCATGCAATGCCCTACGGATTTGCGCTTGAGTTTCTTCCGCCGTACCGGAGGCATCAATTACCACAAACTGCTGTGGATTTTCCGCTATTACACGTTTGTAGCCGTCATATACCGCTTGATGAAAGGAAAAATCCACGTTTTCCATACGGTCGGTTTTGTCTGCTCCGCCTTTACGTTTAAATGCTTCACTCGGCGATAAATCCAAAAAAACAGTAAACTGTGGAATATATTCGCCAACGGCAAGTTCATTAAGTTTTTTAACTTTTTCGTAGCCTATGCCACGGGCAATACCCTGATAAGCGTATGAAGAATGCACAAAACGGTCACAAAAAACAATTTTACCCTGACTAAGTGCAGGCTTTACAATATCGTGAAGATGTTGTATGCGTGCAGATGCGTACAAAAATGCTTCACAAAGGTCGTCCATTTCACTGTTTTGAGCATCCAACAAAATACTTCGTATTTGTTCGGCAATTCTACTGCCACCCGGTTCACGGGTAAAAACAGCATTATATCCGTTTTGTTGGCAGTATTCCTTAAGCATATTGGTTTGCCATGTTTTGCCAACACCTTCACAACCTTCAATTGTAATAAAGTTTTTCATTTTTTGCCCCTGAGATATTCTTGTTAATAATAATAACATATTTTTACGTGAATTACAAGCGTTTCAAAATACGCCGTAAACAATTATGCGCTTTACACTATATTTTTTAGTAAAAATAGCAAAACTATAAAAAACTGCGTTGGGAGTTGCTTTTGTTAGATAAAAAAACGGAAAAAATATTATACGTGCTTAACGAACAGATAGGCACCAACTACAAAGTTGTGGAAAAACAAACACTTATGCAAACCCTGAATATACAAAAAGATGAGCTGGCAAAGGTGCTGAATATGCTTAAACAACGGGAATACATTACGGTAAACTATCAGGATAAAGACGATATTTGCCTGGCAATGACTCTTAAAGCACAAACATACTTTGTTGGCAAAGAAGCCGATACCGACAAGGCAAGCTTAAGCAAACTGCAACTGCTACTGCTGTTTGTTTTTACATTTGCAGGGGCATTTTTTGGCGCATTTTTTGCAATATTGCTTGCAAAATGAACATTATTATGGGCTTTTACGAAATAATTAAAAAACAAAGCATTACAACAACCAAGGCTGTTATTGTAAACGTAAAAATGCTTTTACGCACACAAAAGGCATTGTAATAAAAAAGGAGAAATATGCTTAACAAAAAAGAAATAGCCGTGATGAAATGTATTTTCGGGCTGTGTGAAAATAACAACGGAAGTTGCATTGTAAGCGATGCACGCATAATAGAGAGTTGCGCAAAACACCGTCTTGACGAAAATGCCGTGGACGTAATACTGAAACAACTGGAATATGACGGTTATTTTGAAAACGTAAAAAGCGACAAAAACGGCAAAATTGTTAACGTTGTTACGCTTAAACAAAAAGGAAAAGCTTTTAAGCGTGAAGTTGTTCAACGTAGACGTGAATTGCTTAACACAGCAGTTTGGCGCATGGTTTTTGCCGGACTTGGTGCTGTTGTGGCACTGATGGTAAACTCGGTTTTTCGCTGACGGCAAAACGAGTTGACAATTATGAATTAAGGAACGTTTGAAAAAATGCACAGAACGTAACACGGTTTACCGCAGAGTATCACTCATCATCCACCATTCATCATTAAAAAAGCACTTGCGTCTGCAAGTGCTTTTTGTCAAACTATTTTGCTTTTGGATAAATAATGTTGTATTCACCGTGTGCAAGCGTGCTGTCAAGTCCGCCGTACCAGTTGTTGTAGAATGTAAGAGCAGGCACGGTGTTGTAGCCGTCACAGTATTGATCCCAGTTATCGGCAGAGTCGCCAATAATTACTACATCGTCGTACGGACTATCCGTACCCATTGTTTCAATACCAATAAGTGCAACGCCGTGTTGACCAATCGGTGTCCAAGATACAGGAAAAGGTCTGCCTGCACGAATATGGCCTTCTGCCCATGTTTTGAAGCCTTCGTAACCGTCAAATGCATATATTTTTGTGTTTTCGTTCTTTTCGCATTCAAATCCGTAAGACAAAAGCAATTTGTGTCTGCCGTTTGGATTGGTTCCGTTGCCCTTGATAATCATATTGAACATTTTCTCGTAATCGGCTACCAACTTGATTTCCGTGTACGTGTTTGTTATGTCTTCACCAAACACGTTAAGCGTTACCATAACAGAGCAAAGTGCACAAGAAGATGCCATTGTTTGCTGGAAAGCACGGAATTGCGGAATAATTGCCAATGTGTCGGTGCTTGTCATATTGTAGTAGTCTACGTAAGCGTGGTAGTTTGCGTAAAGTGCATCGTACTTGCCGTTTGCCGTAGTACCTTCACCGTAAAGGTCTTTATTTGTTGTTCCGCCGTAGCTACCGTCAGCATTAAGAATAAGGTGCTTTTCAGGGCAAGCCTGACGAGCTACTTGTTCTTCGGTTGTGCGGGCAATTATTATTTGGTCGGCAGGTTTAACAAGTACGCATTCAAATTGTCTGTCGTGCGTTTTGTTGGCTCTGCCAAGTTGTACGTTTTCCCACCAACGGTAAAACCTACCCAACGATACAGTCTGGTAACCGTCTTGATAGTGGTCAAGTCTGTCGCAAGGGTCACCGAGAATAAGAACGTCGTCTCTGCCCCATGTCAATGTGCCCATATTGTCCATACCAATAACAGTGCGCCATCTAAATCCGTTGCCGTCTTGGTAGCGAACAAGAAGAAAGTAGCCTTTGGAAAGTACTTCTTCGTCAAGCCAAGTAGTGAAATCAAGTATTTCGGTATTGATTGCCTTGCTGGTATCGGTTTGGAACAGATTGGTATCGGCATAGTAGCCAATACTACGGAAAAGTGCTTTTAAGCCGGCTGCATCTGTGCCGTTGCCGTACACTGTTGTGTTGTTGAGTTGTTCGTATTTTTTCAACAATGCTTCTTCCGTCCATTGTGTTGATACGTCTTCACCCATGTACTTTAATACTGCTAAAGCACATGCAAGGCCGTCACTATCTGCCATTGTCTGTTGGTATGACATGTAGTGCGGTAGTATTGTGCGTGAAGATGTACTGCACATATTGTAGTAGTCATTTGTGCGGTAGTATACACTGTCTTCATGGTCAAGTTCACCGTTAAGCGGGGCTCCTTCACCGTATTTGTTGAGATTGGTTGTTCCGCCGTAACTGCCGTCAGCGTTCAAAATAAGGTGCTTTTCTACCTTTTCCGTTATTGGCTCAACAACAGGAACTACGGTTATTGTCAGTTTTAAGGACAAACCTTGGCTTGTTATTTCCACTGTTTTGTTCTTTACTCCCAAAGTGCCGTCCGGTGTTACGGTGTAATCGGTACATGCCTGTCTGGTGCCGTCATCCATAACAAAGTTTATCTTCATACCGGTGGAGTCAAATGTTTCACCTTCGGTATAACGAAGTTTTGCAGGCATTTCTTCAATTTCCAACTCTACAGGTGTTGCTTTGCCCAAAAATCCCAGTTCACAACCTGCTACAACGCTAAGCACCATCAAAAGTGCCAACAATGCACAAGTAAGTTTTGCAATTCTTTTCATATTTTTCTCCTAAAAAAGTTAAACAGGTTGAATAATCCAACTTGAATCCATAACGGCAAAAGTATGCATCGTACTGTAACATCTGATGTACAAAGCATAAATTTCACAATTGGTGGTACCTACTGCGGTAAACGTATCCTTGGAAGCAGCAAGACCGGTAAAGTGTGATTCTACATTGATTCCGCCCGGATAGTAAATCATAGGCGAAATTGTGTTAATTCTTTGTGCATCAAGCGAAGCACATTCGCCAAAGAAAATACGCAAACGTCCGTCACCGTGAACACCCTTTAAGTCAGAGGTAAATTTGACAACGGAAAGGAAACGGTCACTGCTTGCAAGGAAGTTTACAAGGTCTTGTTGCGAAGCAATTGTAACAGCCTTGGAAAAATCAAACGTTGCATTGTTTCCGCCGGAAACAACAATTATTGAGTTGTAGCTGTCTGCACCGTCCGTGCCTATGCCTTTACCTTGAGAAAATCCTGCGTTGTTTCCGCTTGTGTTGCTGAGTTTTGTTATTTTGATGATAATTTCGTCACCAACTTTACATTTGGTTGTATCAAGTTCAACAACGTTGTAAGTGCCGACAAGTTTTTTGATGGATTGAATACTCATCAATTCGCCCGTCGTTTTGTCCTTCAAAATAAGTTCGGCCGTTTGACATGAACTTGTTGCGCACATTACAATACCGGTAACGTCCATTTCGCCGGTGTGGCTTGCATCGTAAAACTCACTAACAGTATAAGCGGTGTTTTCGTAAGTGATAGGAAGTGTAGTAGTAAGACCGTTATAGTTTATGGTGTAGTTTACAACGCCAACTTTCCAATCAGGGCTCTCGGTTTTTTGAAGCATATCTTTGGTGAGTTCAATGTTCTGCGTTGAACCGCCTTCGTAAGTAACCATCAAAATACCGCCGGCAACGTCTACGTTTGCCAAACCTTCACGGTGAGTGTAGGTTGTTTTTGCAGGCATTTGCTTAAGTGCAATGCTAACCGGTGCAGACGCCACAACAGCAACATTCCATGTGTATTGAGCACCGTCAACGGTAAAGGTAACTGTGTAGTTGCCTGCTTTGGTGTTATCATACGTGCTTGCAGTAACCAATGTCTGGTCAAGCGTGGTAGTTTTGTTAAATTGTTTGTAGTTGCAAACTTCTTCCACTTTTCCGCCGGCAAAATCAAGCGCATCGCCAAGTGCGTATGTTACCTTTGCAGGTGCAGTATAGGTAAATTTTGAAACTTTTGTAGGTTCACTAACGTCTTCCGTATGCAAAATTACAAATTGATGGTAGTAGGTGTTGCTACCTGCGTACAATGCGTAAATATCCTTTGCGCTGTGGCTTGGGGTGTCGTAACTATCACTTGGAGCAACCCCGCCGAGTACCAAATCAATAAATCCCGTGCCTGCACAATACTTGGTGTTGGAATCCAAGAATACAGGTGAACTGCTGTCAATATACTGCTGTGCATTTGCTTTGATAGAGTCATCAAAGAAGAAACGACTGAAACGTCCACCGGCTGTAGTATTGTAAGCAACGTGGTAAAGGTCGCCGGAAAGTTTTACAAACTTGTAGTAGTTGTTCGGGCGATTATCAGCGTTAAGAAATTGTGCAAGTTCTTCCTGATTGGTAATTACCGTTACGTTTTCCTTGCTGAGTACGGTAGAGTTATCTGCAGAAACAAATGCCGTGCGGTAGAAAGTACCGCCTGCGTATTTGGCAATTATTTTGGTTGGTTCTCTGGTTATACCGCTTTCTGCAATGGTAACAGGCAACACCACTTCGTCGCCTACGGCAAAGTCAGGTTGTAACGTGCCGTTGTAGAAGTTTGTTTTGTCATCGCCGTTCAAAAGACCAAGTATAGAAACAACCGCATCGCTGTTTTTGTCTTTGATGTAGTATTCGGCTATTGACGTGGTACGAATTACCGATGAAATACCTATAACAATACCGTCAAGATTGTACACAGTTGTTTTATCGTTGATATCTTTTGCCAAAAATTCGGCAACACCAACGGTGTTTTCCGATTGACAAGCAACCGTAAACGAACCTGTCAACGTTTTGTTTTGAAGTGTCATCTGAACGTTTACCGTCATTGTGGCGCCGTCAATAACAATATCGGTAATATCGTTGTTTACCAACGTATCCCACTCACCAAAAGAGCCGTCACTCTTTGTTGTACGGTACATAAGGTTTTCACCAAACGGTTGTGTTCTTTGGTAAACGTAGCCTTCAGATGTCTTAAATTGCAACCCGGTAATGGTTACAACCGGTGGAACAACCGATTCAACAGTAATGGCAATAGATGCGGAAAACTCGTTCCATGTAATAACAATTTCCGTATCGGTAGTTGCAAGTTCCGTTGTTTTGCTGATTGTATAATCGGCAACAATGGATTTTGCACCATCACTCATAACCTTTTTTACCACCAATCCGGAAGCATCAAATACGTCGCCTTCCTTGTAGGTAACTTTTGCAGGATTGCTTGCAATTTCAATTCCCGTTACCGTTGCAGGTTCAGACGGATTCAAAAACGGCAATGCCTCACAACCGGCAAATGCCAATGAAAGCAAAACAACCAATACTAAAAGCAAAACAGATAGTTTTTTCATTGTTTTTTCTCCTTGTTTTTTATTGTTTACTCTTATCACAGGCAAACAATTTTGTCGTTGCCTGTAACTAAATAAAATAATAATATATTTTACTATTCTTATATCTCAATGTCAATACCATTTTTTATATTTTGTTTAACAAATTAACTGCATAATTTGCTAAGCGCAACACGTTTTATTTTTTTGTCAAAACAAAAAAGGCTTGGGAAAAATCCCAAACCTTTTTGAGTAGGCACATTATCTCTTTGAGAATTGTGGTGACTTACGAGCTTTCTTCAAGCCGTACTTCTTTCTTTCCTTCATACGTGGGTCACGTGTTAAGAAGCCTTCCTTCTTGAGAGCTGTTTTGTCTTCGCCTGCAAGTACAAGCGCACGAGCAATGCCGTGACGGATTGCGCCTGCTTGACCGGTGTAGCCACCGCCGTAAACGTTTACTTCAACGTCATACTTAGCGATGCTTTCAGTAGCCATAAGCGGTTGACGTACAATGTACTTTAACGTGTCAAGGCCAAAATATTCATCCAAATCACGCTTGTTAATGGTAATTTTGCCGTTTCCGCCAGGAATAAGACGAACACGTGCAATGGACTTTTTTCTTCTGCCTGTTGCCCAGAATTGAACTTTTTTCTTTACGGTAACTTTTGCCATAGTTCTCTACCCCCTACTTATTCAAGTACAAGCACTTCTGGTTGTTGTGCTTCATGCTTGTGTTCTGCATTTTTGTAAACACGCAGTTTGGAAAGCATTTGTCTGCCAAGGCTGTTTTTAGGAAGCATACCCTTAACTGCAAGAGTAACGGCAAAATCGCTTCTTTCAGCCTTAAGTTTGCTGTACTTGGTTTGTTTGAGATGTCCCGGACGTGGGCTTCTGCGAACGTAAGACTTCTGGTCAAGTTTTTTCCCTGTAAGTATTACTTTGTCTGTGTTGATGACGATAACATAGTCGCCGGTATCTACGTTTGGTGTAAACGTAGGCTTGTTTTTGCC
>JAZLJV010000101.1:0-5381 GCA_045618025.1 Clostridia bacterium | reverse complement strand
CACCACTGTTAAGCATTGCATTGGTAAGGTCAAAGGTTTCACGGTCTGTCATACCGTTAAGCACCACCGCCATAAGCAATGCCGATATCTGATAATCGGGGATGGTACCGTTGGTGTAACCGTCAACAAAAAACTTTATTTCCTCGGTGGAAAGTTCTTGCTTTATTTTCTTTTTTTCAATTATCTGTATAATATTCATAATGAAACCGTCGTGTAAATAATATGATATTATAACACATATTATCGTCATATTCAATAGCTTGAATAAAAAAATCCGCCACTCAAGGTTCAAAGTGTGACGGAAAATTTGTTAAATGTGCTAAATCGGTTGGTCGGATGGGAAGTGTTGCTCGTTTTTGTACAGCAGTTTGAGAAATACCGGTGTAAAAATTGACGAAAACAGAATAAGCAAAACCGTCATTATGGTAAGACGTGAGTCAAGACCGTTTGCAAGCGCCGTTGACGTGATGATGAGTGCAACTTCTCCACGGGCCATCATGCCTACGCCGGCAATTGTACTTTCACGCAGGTTGTAGCCAAAACACTTGGCAACTGCACCACAGCCGGCAATTTTGCCGATAAGACCAAGCAAAACGGTAATAATCGCAAATACAATTATTGCACCGCTGACACCTTCAAAACTGATATTGGAAATACCGATATTGGCAAAAAACACAGGGGAAAACAACGAATAGGTGCAAACTTCTATCTTTTTGTCAACGTATTCGCATTCACGAGTGACAGTGGAAAGCACAATTCCGGCCAAAAATGCACCGGTAATGTCGGCAACGCCGAATATTTCTTCAGCTATCCAAGCGTACGCAAAGCACACAACCAAGGCAAAAACGGTTATACGGTGGGTGTGTGGCCACTTTTTGTCCATCCATCTGAACACCTTGGATATACCTATTCCGCCGGCAATGGCCACAGCAAAAAATGCAATAATCATAACCACGGTGCCAAGCGGTGAAGTTTTGAAGGCTTCAAAGCCGTTTTGCGCAACAGTATCGCCAGATTTTGCAATGCCAGTTACAATGGAAAGCACAATAATGCCTATGACGTCGTCAATTATGGCGGCAGAAACAATGGTTGTGCCGAGTTTGGTGTTTACCTTGCCAAGTTCCTTTAGTACGGAAACGGTAATAGCAACGGACGTAGCAGTAAGAATGGCGCCGACAAAAATGCAGTTGAAAAGATTTTCTTTGCCAAGACCTATTTCCTCTGAAAAACACAGCGATACAAGCACCCCCAGACCCATAGGTACCGCAACACCGGCACAAGCTATAAGCGTTGCGGCAAGACCGGTATTTTTGAGGGATTTCATGTTTGTTTCCAGTCCGGTGGAAAACATAAGAAGCAGTACACCGATTTTGGCAAAAATTTCCAAGCCGGACATACCCATACCACCGGTTGCTTTGTCACCCAAAATAAACAGTGCTTGGTAGCCGGCATTTTTGAAGCCAAAAAGAGAAACACCGCAGAAATGCCCGAAAATTGACGGACCTATAACTATGCCGGCAACAATAAAGCCAAGCACCTGCGGAAGCCCCATTTTGCGCAAAACAAGGCCGAAAACTTTTGTTAACAATAAAATGATTGCAAGAACGGCCACAAAGCCGAGCCCGCTTGATACTTCTATCATATTATTTACCTCACAAGTACAACTTTATTATTATATCACAAAGCAAAAAAATCACAAAGCAATTTGCACTACTTTGCGACTTTTTATTGACGAGATAATTTTTTGTAAGACGGCTCAGGCAATGCCGAGTTGTTGCAAAACGCAATCAACCTGACAATACAGTTGTTGCAAAGTTCCGTTGTTGTTCAAAACAAAATCGGCATTGGTAACTTCAGCCTGACTGTTTGCCACACGTTCTACGTTTTGCGCCGTTACGCCGTCACGTTTACAGGCACGGCTTAGTGCAACGCTTGGAGGTGTATTTACCAAAATTGTGTGTGTAAACGGAAAAACAAAACCGTTGACGGGAGGTAACTCCACAAAAACCACGTCATTGTTTTGGCAAATATCAATAAGCATTTGCTTGACTTCACCGTGAAAAATTTCGTTGTACTTTTTCAGCAGTTGACTATCGGCAAAGACCTTTTCACGTATCCACGAGCGATTTAGTGCGCCGTCAACAACACTTTGTCCGCCAAGCAAACCTTCCACTTGCGCCAAAACAGCCGGCAAGTTTGCCACCTGACGTGCCAAAACGTCACAATCGGCTACAACGTAGCCCTTTTGTTGCAAATATTTGCCCACCACGCTTTTTCCGCTACCTATTTTACCGGTTACGGCAACAATTGTTTTACGCTTCATAAAGGTTGGCTCCTTCTTCCAGATCAGCCACAAGCGGGCAGGCAAGCGAAACGGCATTTTCCATTTCACTCTTTACAATTTGCTTTACACGTTCCGCTTCTTCCGCAAAGCAGTCAACAATTATTTCGTCGTGAATTTGCATTACAATTCTGCTTTTCAGTCCGGCACTTTTTATTGCTTTATCCACGCCAAGCATAGCAATTTTCATAACGTCGGCAGCACTGCCCTGAAGTGGCATATTCATTGCTGCACGTTCACCAAAACTGCGCAAATTAAAGTTTGTAGAGGTTATTTCCGGAATTTGACGGCGACGTCCGGTAATGGTTTGCACATAACCGTTTTTCTTGGCAAAATCCACCAGACCGTCAAGGTATATTTTTATCTTAGGAAAGCGTGCAAAGTAGCGTTCAATGTAGTCGTGGGCCTTTCTTACGGTAAGTTTGGTACTGTTTGAAAGCCCAAAATCACTTATGCCGTAAATTATGCCGAAGTTTACCGCTTTTGCCGTTCGGCGCATCTCTTTGGTAACCATTTCCACAGGCACGCCCATAATTTCCGATGCAACTTTGGTGTGAATATCTATACCGTTGCGGAAGGCATCAAGCAAATTTTCGTCACCGGAAAACGCAGCAAGCAGTCTGAGTTCTATTTGTGAATAGTCCGCACCTACAAATACACCGTTTTTAGGCAAAAACATTTTGCGAAGTTCTCTGCCTTCTTCCGTACGAATAGGTATGTTTTGCAAGTTCGGTTCACTGCTGGAAAGTCTGCCGGTAGAAGTAAGCGCCTGATTGTACGTTGTGTGTATAAGCTGTTTTTTGATGAGTGGCTTTAGTCCGTCCACATAGGTGCTAAGCAGTTTGCTTACTTTGCGATATTCCAATATTTTTGCTATTGCGGGGTGTTCGTCTACAAGTTCTTCCAACACGTCACTTTTGGTAGAGTAACCCGTCTTTAGCTTTTTGCCATGTTTAAGTCCCAAATGTTCAAACAGCACCGCGGCAACCTGTCTTGGGCTGGAAACGTTAAAAACTTCACCTGTCAATTGGTGTATTTCCGCTGTAAGTGCATTAAGCCGTTGATGCATTTCCGCAGAAAGCGCATCCAAAACGCCTATGTCAATTATTACGCCTTCGCACTCCATAGAGTACAGCAAATCGGAAAGAGGCAATTCTACGTTGTAGTACAAATCTTTTACACCGTTTTCCGCAAGTTTTTTGTTTAGTATCTGCACAACGTCAAACAGACCTGCGCCTACACCGGTGTAACCGTAGGCCTCGCATAAAGACGGCAAATCTTTGAAGGCACGATATTCCACAAGGTACTGCATAAGGCCGGCATCGTAAAGCACGTTGGCAAGACCTACACCCTGTTCTGCCAGAATATGTTTTAGTGCTTTTCCGTCGTAAACTGCCTTGGCACAGTTACCTTCCAAAAGCGGTTTTAACGTCAAAAACACGTTATCGTAAGTCATTTCGTCAATAAAACTGTCCGAAACGTATATTTTATATTCTTTTTCGTTACTGCATGCAAGCGTAACGGTTTTGTCGTAAACAAAAGCAAAATACGGCGCCTGTTGCATTTCACGCACAACGCTTTGCAATTGTGTTAGAGTGGTAACCTCCTCTGTTATTACGTTTTTTTGTAACGTTTGTTGCGTTGCGGATGCATCAAAACTTACACGGGAAAGGATGGAGCGGAACTGCAGACTCTCCATCATACTTTTTACTTCGCCGTTAAAAACGGGCAAATTGCAACCGCTTTCAAAATTGCAGGAAACATCTGCATTGCAAACAATTGTTGCAAGCGTGCGACTTACAAACGCCATTTCTCTGCCGTCGGCAAGTTTTTGGTAAAGAGCGCCCTTTTGTTCGTCAAGATGTTCATAAAGGTTGTCTATGTTGCCGTAAGTTTCCAAAAGGCTCATAGCGGTTTTTTCACCTATGCCTTTTACGCCGGGAATATTGTCGGAAGTATCGCCACGAAGTGCTTTGAATTCTATTACACCGTTCGGCGTAAGTCCGTAGTTTTCCTTAAGCACTGCGGGTGTCACTCTCTCCACATCCGTCATACCCTTTTTTGTTAAAAGAACGTTGACATTTTCACTTACCAGTTGCAACATATCTCTATCACCGGAAACAATAAGACTGTTGCCTTCAAAACGTTTGCAAAGCGTGCCGATAATATCATCGGCTTCCACGCCGGCTTTTTCCACCACTGTTACCTGCATTGCCGAAAGCAAATTGTGCAAAACAGGCATTTGACTTGCCAAATCTTCCGCCATGCCGTGTCGGTTGGCTTTGTATTCAGGGTAAATTTGTTTGCGGAAGTTATCTCCGTGAAGATCAAACGTTACCACAAGTTTATTCGGCTTGTATTCTTCCAACGCCTTAAGCATAAGGTTTACAAAGCCGTAAACTGCGTTTACGTTTTGTCCGTTGCTACTGTTAAGTGGCGGAAGCGCAAAATATGCACGATTAAGCAAACTGTTACCATCCAAAAGCAAAAGAGTTTGTGTCATAAACCTTCTCCGAATTGTTATTGTTACTATTCTACACTATTTTGTACAAATTTTCAATAAAAAACTATTTGTTTGCAAAAAACAAAAAAGCCCATGCATTTGCACAGGCTTATCTTAAAGAATAACAAAATAAAATGTAACAGGCACTCCACTTGGAAGCGCCTGTTTTTGTTTGATATTTTGACCTTTTGAGGTTTGAAACCTCGGCTTTTCATTTTCCGAAAACCTACTTTTTAACGGTTAAAACATAGTGTTTCTACGAATTTCCGCAGCGAAGTAGTTTGTACTAATGGAATTAAACCGCTATTCTATGAAATAACAGCTTGTGAAAAATTATTTGCCGTTTTTAAAATAGAACATTATACCTACGACATTGCCATCTGTATCGATTGTGACTGTTTTTTCACCTAAGTCATTTGTGTATAATTGATTTACTTCACCATCTTTGTCTGGAGAACTAGTAGATTGTAAAATCAAATTAGATTCAAAATCTACAGTGGTTCCATTTTCAATAATTTCAGGAGTTCCTCCAGCAGT
>JAZLJV010000100.1:0-5414 GCA_045618025.1 Clostridia bacterium | reverse complement strand
CATAGCAACTTTAGGGTCAATACCGGTAACAAATTGTGCAGATTTTGCCGTTGCAATAGCACATTCGGCAAGACCGTCACTTGTATATGTCGGATTAAGTCCGCAATCTGCAAAAAATACAAGACCATCAGGACAGTACTTGTTGCCACCTTCAGGACAAATCATAAGGTTAAAACTGGAAACAGACGAATAACCCGGTGCAGTTTTGATTATCTGAAGACCCGGACGAAGAGTATTTGCCGTTGAGTGGCAAGCACCGGAAACCAAACCGTCAACATCGCCCATTTTAAGCATCATAGCGCCAAAGTATGTGCCGTCCTTCAAAAGTTCTGCTGCTTGCTCCGGTGTCATACCCTTTGATGCACGCAGTTCACAAAGCTTAGCGTTGTAAGCGGAAAGTTTTTCGCTTGTAAGCGGATTTACAATTGTTACACCAGTAAGGTCAATTTCAGGATTTTTAGCCTTTATTTCGGCTTCATCACCCAACAAAACAATTTTTGCAACACCCTGTTTTACGCAATCGGATGCAGCCTTTACAACACGACTATCCTCACCTTCGCAAAGAACAATGGTTTTAGCAAGTTTTTTTGCCTTTTCTTTAATTTGTCCAAGAACGTCCATTTCAAATTCTCCTTAATAACACTTTATTTATTTACGGTTTTAGTGTATAATAGTATGTAGTACAAAGTACTTGTAAAAACACTGATAATTATTATATCACAGCAATTAAAGGTTGTAAACAAAATGGCAGTCAAAGAAAACAAAATATCTGTAATTATTTGCGAATTTAACCCACTACACACCGGACACAAGCGTCTGATAGACTATGCCAAAAGTTTTTCGGACTATGTTGTATGCGTTATGAGCGGAAACTTTACGCAACGTGCAATGCCTGCCTGCGCGGAAAAACACCTGCGTGCAGTACATGCAATAAAATCCGGAGCAGATTTGGTAATTGAACTACCTACTCCGTTTGCGATAAGTTCTGCGGAAAACTTTGCCTTAGGCGGAGTAATGTTGGCGCAAAAACTCGGTGCCGATTTTTTGGTTTTTGGGTGTGAATGCGGAGATATTAAACAAATATACAATCTGTCGGAACGGCTGGAAAACAAAGATATTCAGTCGCAAATAAAAATACAAATGGAGGGAGGTGCAAGTTACCCAAAAGCCGTAGCATTGGCAACAAAAAGCCAACTTTTGGAGAGCCCAAACAACACTCTTGCTTTGGAATA
The DNA here is from genome assembly GCA_045618025.1 of Clostridia bacterium. Classification (GTDB taxonomy): domain Bacteria; phylum Bacillota; class Clostridia; order Christensenellales; family CAG-314; genus Fimimonas. Next base: position 4,182 of record JAZLJV010000100.1, on the reverse strand, counting down.
CGTGCGAACGTTAAAAAAGCTTGACAGTAGCATAGTACCTATAACTCTTAAACGTGAAGACAACTATAACAGCGATGAAACGGGCGAATATGTAAGTTCATCGGCATTGCGTCAAGTAAAACATCTACGCAAAAAGTTTACGGCAAACTACGTGGAAAACGACATGGACGACGAAGTGGAAAACACTTATAAAACATTTGCCGTGCATGCACTTGCAACAAAAACAGCAAAAGATTTGACAAACATAGAAGGCGTTACGGAAGGTATAGAAAACCGCATAGAAAAAGCCGACAAAACAGCCGACTTCAATACCATGGTGGAAGACGTAAAAACCAAACGTTACACTTGGCTTAAAATTCAACGCATTATACTTAATACATTGTTAGATCTGACAAAAGAAAAAATGGAAACATGCAAACAACACATTACTACACAGGTGTTGGCAGTTTCAACAAAAGCACTACCGCTGTTACAACTGGTGGAAGAACAAACCGACCAAACCACTGTAATAGCCGACAACTTGTACGCCTCTCTTTCCGGCAAACAAGCACCCAAAAAGTTTATTAAAGTATAGTAAAATCAAAAACCCGAATGACACATTCGGGTATTTTTGTATATTGCTGTGTTTTTTCAAATAAAATACAACATGCAAAAATTACTCAAAAACGTTTCTGCAACCGCCCTACTGTCAGTAATTGTTATTTTTATCATATTTTCCGACACGTTTATGTCGGCTTTTTTTGACGGCATTACCGTTTGGGCTCTTAACGTGTTACCTGCGCTGTTTCCGTTCTCCGTGCTTTCGGCACTAATGCTCAATAACATTTCGGCAAGCAAAAAGTTTTCCTTGACACAACTGATTTTCGGCATAAAAAATGCCGATTTGGTTTTTCTTGCATCCATTATGTGCGGTTACCCGATAGGAGCAAAAACAATTTGTAACTGTTGCGGAACACAACAGTCATTGCAGGCAACGCAACTGTGCACATTTTGCAATACCGCCAGCCCCGTTTTTGTTTTGGCAACTGTGGCACGGTTTGCAAACAGCACAAAAGTTGCTTGGATTATCCTGCTGTCGCATTGGTTTTCCGCTATTATTTGTGGCATACTTTTTAGGGGAAGTTTTACCAAAGAACCTTTGCACGTAAACCATACAACCGATAAAACATTTGCGGAAATAATAAGCGATTCCACCCTATCCGTCTTAACCGTAGGTGGCATAATAGCATTGTTTTTTATGTTTTGCAGTGTACTGTGCAAATTGCCGTTTGCGCAAAACACAGCAGTAAAATTTTTGTTTGGACTTGTTGAAATGACCAGCGGTGTAATTGCACTTTGCAATGTTGGCAATCCCATTGCCGTTTGCGTGCTTTGTTCGGCAATTATATCCTTTGGCGGAATATGCGTAGCACTGCAAAGTCTGAACTTTTTGCAACAATGCGGTGTAAAACCGAAACACTATTATATTATTAAAACGGTTCAGGCATCGGTAGCAACAATAACAAGCTACGTTTTTTGTATTTTTGTCTTGTAACAAAAAAGGACAAATGCTATACCGCATTGTCCAATTTATTGCCGATTATTCCACTTTTACCGCAGCAGTCAATGGCGTAATAATGCATTGTTATACAACAAACACCGTCACATTGACTCTATCGTTTACTACAAATATTTTATTTTTTGAAATACTCTACAATCTCTTGTTCCAATTCGCTCGGAACAAGTCCGCTGATACTTTTGCCAAGTGAAATAAGTTCACGCACAAGCGTGCTGGAAACATGGCGATATTTACTACTACCGATAACAAACACCGTTTCTCCCTGCCAGTAGCGTTCATTAACGTCATTAATATCTATGGCCTGCTGAGCATCAACGGCATTGCGAACGGCTTTTATCATAACATCGGCACCAACCTTTTCACAAAAATCCGTCATCATACCGGTATGCAAAACAACTTGCACATTGGCAATGTGTTGCACCGCACGTTCAACCAACGACAAACGCTGTTGATTGGTTATTTCGTAGTCTTTATCGCTGTTTATGCCTACCACAACATATAGTTTATCTACAAGCCTTGCGGATTTTTCTATGGCGTCAACGTGTCCGTTGGTTATCGGGCAAAAAGAGCCTGCAAATACACCTGTTCTCATTTTTGTATCTCCTTGTAAAAAGTAAAAGTTGCCGTGCCCATTTTGCGTTCATCGGTTTTGGTTAAACCAAAAAATACATCTGCAAAAGGCTGATTTGTTAAATGTTCACAAACAACAACGCCGTCTTTGGCCAATAACTCACGTTCAGCAATCAATTGCAAAGCACCTTCGTACAAACCCTGCTCATACGGCGGATCCAGCAAAATTACGTCAAACTTGCACGTCACGCTTTGCAAACACACTTTGAAATCACCAAAGAATACTTCCGGCGCTACGCCAAATTGTGCACAGTTAGCCTTTATTGTTTGCACTGCTTGTTTACTGTTGTCGCAAAAAATTACCCGCTTTGCTCCACGACTTAAACACTCTATGCCAAGTTGACCGGAACCGGCAAACAAATCCAGCACTGTTGCATCGTAAAGATAATTGTTAATAATGTTAAACAACGTTTCTTTGGTTCTATCCAACGTAGGCCTTGTTCCTTCCTTTGGCGCAACAAGATTTCTGCCTTTATATTTCCCTGTAATTACCCTCATTTTTCGCCCAAATTACACAATAATTCGTAAATGATTACATCATCTGTCGCAATAAAGTTGTTACTTCCCAAAACAACAACTTCATCGCCTGTTTTTACTGTATCATCAACTTGCAACATACACATAGCCATACAAATTGCACCAATTTGCCGATAACGTTTTCCGTTAATTAAAAAACATATTTTATTGGAAAGACAACGTGCAAGACCATCTGCATACCCAATGTTAACAACAGCCACCAAACAGTTGCTGTTAACTTTTCCACTAAAACCATACCCCAAACTGTCATTTTTGTCAACTTTTCTGATGGCAACAACTTTTGCTTTTATTTCTTTTGCAGGCAAAAGACCTTTTGCGCCGTAACCGTAAAGACCAATACCTATACGCACCATATCCAATGAGTAGCTACAGTCAAGCATTATACCTGCAGTGTTGGCTATGTGCTTGATAAGTGTTTTGTTTAACAGTTTTTCAACTTGAATGCAACTTTCACAAAACAAGTCAAACTGTTTTTGTGTAAAAGAAGGATCGCAGTCCGCCCTGCAAAAATGAGAAAAAATGCCGTCTACCTGCACAAATGACATAGACTTCAATTGCTTACACACTTCTTCAAGCATATCCGGTAAAAATCCAAGGCGATGCATGCCGGTATCTATCTTAAGATGTACCAATGCCGTCACCGATAGTTGCTTGGCAACTTTGTGTACTCGTTCAAGCGTTTCAAAGCTATCAACAGTAATCACATAACCGCCCAAAACCGCTCTGATAATATCTTGGTCAAACAACGGCAACAAAATAAGTATAGGTTTACCAAAAGGTTTTATCTTGTCTGCCTCGTCAACGTTGCCGACAGCAAAACAGTCTGCAATGTTGCAAAGTATTTTGGCGGTTTTTTCTATGTCATGACCGTACGCATTGTTTTTTAGTACGGCGCACAGTTTTGCCTTGCCTGATTTTTCCTTAAAAAACTGTGCATTATTTGCAATTGCATTGTAATTTATCATTTTACCCCTTTTGTAGCAAGCAAAATGATGTTTTTGTAATTATAACACACAAATTGTTTTACTACAACACTAAAATATGTTATTATTACTGTATGACATTCAAATACAAAACACCACTGACATTTCAAATTGTATTCATAACGGTATGTGTAATTACGGGCATAGGCATGCTTACAACTTTGCTAAGGTTTTTGGGCGTGCAAATAATAGGCGACATGCAAATTGGCGTGGGCATTGTGCTTATGCTTGCATACACAGTTCTTTTTTACATTACACTTTCATTTGCACGGTTACGTTACAAAATTACCGACAAAAAAGTACAACTGCTTTTAGGCTTTGTTGACCTTTTCGGCGGAAAAATACATACTCAAAACATTGTAAACGCCGTTATGATGAACAACAAACTGTATTTTAGTTATATAGGAACGCAACTTGACCCGACAATTGTGTTGGTAAATATTCAAAAGGACAAACAACAGGCATTTTGCAATG
>JAZLJV010000099.1:0-4076 GCA_045618025.1 Clostridia bacterium | reverse complement strand
TGCGCTACGTTTATACCAAAACCATTCACGCCGTTTCAGTGGTGCAAGTTTGCCTCTCGTGAAGAAATTGCGGAAAAACAACGCTTTTTGGTGGAAAAATTTCGCAAAACCGGCATAAAATTTGACTACAGTGACTACGATGTCAGCCAAATTGAAGCGCTGTTTGCACGTGGCGGAAGAAGCATTGCCAACGTTATTTACGACGTTTACAAAAACGGTGCACGGTTTGATGCCTGGACGGAAACTTTCAGTTATCTCCGTTACCAAAACGCTTTTGAAAAGAACGGCACGGTGCTTGATGATATTTTCGGCGAAAAACAACTGGCGGATGTTTTGCCGTGGGATTTTGTAGACGTTGGTGTAGATAAAGAATTTTTGAAGAAGGAATATCTGACTTCTCAACAGGCGGAAACAACACCTTCCTGCACACAAAAATGCAACGCTTGCGGACTAAATAAACAAGGCTTTTGCAAGCATTCGCACGGAAATGCAAAATACTAAAACGTATCAAAAACGGCATGACGTATGCTGTTTTTGAGTACAAACAGGTAAAAAAATGATTATTTTTAAGTTTACAAAAACAAAACAATCGGCATTGGCGGCACACGTTGATACGCTTAGGGCGGTAACGTATTTGTTTCGCCGTGCAAACGTTGATGCCGAGTTTTCACAAGGGTTCAATCCGCATATGGAACTTACCTTTTCCCCTCCGCTTTCCCTTGGTACGGAAAGTTTATGCGAGTACGTAGGGGTAAATGCACCGTATTTTGACGGTATGCTTGACCGCCTTAACAGTCTTTCGCCTGTAGGCATGCGTTTTGTGGGTATTGCTCAGACGGAAAACAACGTAAATCTGGCATCGTTTGTGCAAACTGCGGAATATCTTTTGACTGCAAACGGTATTGGCAACGTGATAGGTGAAATTCTTTCTCCTGCCTATGCAATAACCTACACCGACAAAAACGGTGAACATACCAAAGACGTTTCTTCACGCATTTTTTCCGCAGTAAAAGTTGATGATGACCACGCAAAAGTGGTGCTTGCCGTTGGTAACGATAACCTGCGACCGGACAGACTTTTACGTTATTTGTGTGAAAAATACAATTTGGGTGATTATTCTGCTTGCAAAATAAATGCTTTTGCCGGCGGTAAAAACGTTGACGAATTGCTTAATATTGTGGAATAATAGTCATAAATATTACAGTAATCGCCAATTTGTTTGCGATTACCGACAAAAATGTATATTTAAGAAGAAATCAGTGAGGAAAATATGAAAAATTGTAACGAGTATGTTTTGGATAATTGTAAAATCATTCACGTGGAAGACGATTGTAACATATCTGAAGGTTCGCTGTACGTAAAAAACGGTGTAATTGAAGCTATTGGCGAAGTTACTGCCGAAAACGTTAAGCGCTACGATATGCAGGGCAGTTACGTTTGTCCGGGGCTTGTCAATTTGCACGTTCACCTTTTTGGGACGGGCAAGCCAAGCAAGGTTCTCGGTGGCGGAAAATTGCAAAAAGTGCTGATAAAGTTTGTAAAAGGCACGTGGCTTGGCAGAAAAATTGTAGATATGCTTGTTGCCGGCGGTGCCAAAACGGAGCTTTTGAGCGGTTGTACCACAATACGTACCGTTGGCGATTTTGTTTACAGTGATGTACGTTTGCGTAACAAGGTTAATGCAGGTAAAAAAGTAGGGCCACGTATGCTTGTTTCAGGTCCGGCAATAACGGCTCCGGGCGGTCACGGTGACGGCACGTTTTCTCTTTCTGCCGAAAGTGAAGAAGATTTGCGTGAGCTTGTACGTCAAAACGTTGAATGCGGTGTTGATTTTATAAAAATTTGCGTAACCGGTGGCGTTATGGATGCAAAAAAAATAGGTGAACCGGGTGAACTGAAAATGACGCTTGAACAAACCAAAGCCGTTTGTGACGAAGCACATAAATTCGGTAAAATTGTGGCATCTCATACCGAAAGCAGTAACGGCGTTCATGTTGCCGTTCTGGGTGGGGTAGATACCATTGAACACGGCAGTCCGTTTGAAAACGAAGATATGCAGGAGCACATTGCCAACAACGGTGCAATGGTAATAACTTTTTCACCGGCTGTTCCGCTTGCCAATATCAGTCCAAAAATTACCAAACTTAACGAAATGGCCGTTTATAACACCAAATACCTTATTAAAGAAATGGTAAAAGGTGCAAAACAATGTATGCAAAAGGGCGAAAACCTTGGTATGGGTACAGATGCATCCTGCCCGTTTGCCAGCCAGTACGCAATGCCTAACGAAGTGTTTATGTTCAGCAAATTTTTGGAAACAACCAACGCTTATGCCCTTACCACCGCAACAAAAACCAATGCTGAAATTGCCCGACTCGGTGACGTTACCGGCACGTTGGAGATTGGCAAAAGTGCGGATTTGATTGTTATGAAGGAAAATCCGCTTGAAGATCTTACGGCACTTACCCGTTTGCAAACCGTTATTTGCCGTGGAAAAATATACAACAAACCTAGGGCAAAACACAACAAACAAATAGATAGGGAAATGTCAAAAATACTTGCCACATTGTAAACAAATGCCGTTGCAATTTTGCACGTTAACACAGTGAACCGGCAAAAACAATAAGCAATATTATTGTAAATGAATGCGTTGCAGACAAAACAGCTATTGTTCCAAAAAAATAAATACGGCGCCAAAAAGGCGCTTGCGTTGAGCAAGCGCCTTTTGTTATGTGTTTTCTCAGTTTGTTGCGCCCCAGACAAGGTTTGCAAGTTCTTCGCAATCAATAAACGGGTTACGGTTGCCTTGTATTTTGTATGCAACGTTATTGCGTTGTATTTCGTAGCTGTCTACAGGGTCGGCTTTGTTCCATTCCAAAAGCAGTGCCATTGCGCTGTTTACGGTTGTTCCGCCAACGGTGTTTACAACCTTTGTTATAGGGTAACCGTTGTCCGTTTCGCTGTAACAAATAAGCATATACATAAGTACACGTGCTACGTCACCACGGGCATCTTCACCGTTAACAACAGGGTAAAAACCTACGTTGTTGTTAGGACCGAAAGAAGTATTTCCTCTTCCGCCGTTATCTTTGGTAAGTTCCGGACGAATGTGGTGTATGTCTGCGCCTGCGCCTTCATCACCAAACCAACCCTTAGATTTCGGCCAAACGTGTTCACGGTTCCACGCATCTGCCGAGCCGTCGCTCGGATGCCACTTGTTGCTTACTTCCTGGTGGCTGTAAAACATACGTATTGTACCGCTTTGCGAGCCTGCATCCGACTGTGGAAGTCCACGGTCAAAGTAGCGCAAGTCGTTGTAGGTTGTCGGGTTGGATTTGTGTGCGACAATTGAGCGGAGTTCCGTCTTTAACGTAGTGCCTTTTTTGCCGTTTGCCTTGCTATAGTAGGTTTGGTTACTACCTTCGTTCCAGATAAGGTCAGACCAGTCACCCTGCAAAACAATGGTGCCACCGCCTTCCCCGCTACCGCTGGTTTCCGTTCCGGTACCTTGAGATACAAGTTTTGCCGTGGTGTTTTCCGTAAGGGCTATTTGTGCGTTGTTGTAGCAGGTAATAACGGCGTTATCAATATCAAAAGTGCCACCGGTTTTTATGTCGGAAAGTTCCTTGCAGAACGCATCACCCGAAGGCACACCCTTTTTGGCAAACATAAGTACCGTAACGTTGTTCAGTGAAACGTTAAAGCTCATATCGCTTGTAGCGTTGCTCCAATTTGACGGCAACGATTCTACCGTAAGGCCTTTTATGCTTACCGGCATACCCATATAGTCTGACAATTTTGAAATATCGGTAACTGCAACAGGTTTAACGGTATAAAGTTGTTCCGTTGCTTTGCTTATTTGTGTCGGTGAAACTTCCACCAATCCTTTATAGGTAGATTTTGTTCCTGTTACAATAACGTAAGTGCCAACTTCGTACGGGGTAAAACTGCTTGTCTGGTCGTAAATATACAAGCCTTTGGTAAAACTTTCGTTAACAATGTAAAACGAACCGTTAACGTAGCCGGTTACAATTCCGCAAGTGGTAACGGTGGTGCCGTCTTTTGCACTGTAAACA
>JAZLJV010000098.1:0-3301 GCA_045618025.1 Clostridia bacterium | reverse complement strand
GTGCAAGTTTTTCAATTACAAGTGCGCTTGCTTCAACTGCTTCGCCGTTTTGTTCAAAGAACAATTGGTGACAAGCACCACATTCGTAGTGAGCTTTTGTACCTTCTGCCGTGCAGTTTGCAGATACTTCGGCAATAAGTTGGCCGTAAATGTGTATGGAAGCCTTTGCACCAAGGAATACTTCCGTCGTGCTTGCCAATCCACAAGAACAACTCTTGTAGTAAACTGCTTCGTGACAGCAATCACCGGCAGTCTTGAGATATTGTTCCGATTCTACCATACGGTCGTAAACGTGTTCAGCAAGAGCAAGCTTAAGTGCGTCCTGAGTTGTTTCAACTTTGCCTTCGGTAAACAGCTTTCCGCATGGGCAAGCATAGTGAGCTGCCGTACCTTGTGCAGTGCAGGTTGACGGAACTTCAGCCACAAGGGAACCGTAAACGTGTTTGCTTGCATCTTTTGTGCCGAGGAATGTTTCCGTAGTGCTTGCTTCGCCACAAGAACAGGACTTGTAGTAAACTGCTTCGGTCATGCAGTCACCTGCCGTCTTGAGGTATTGTTCGGTTGCCACTTCTTTGTCGTATACGCAAACGTGCGGTGCTTCAACTGTTACGTTGAAAGAAGCCGAATGTTCTTTGTAAGAAACGGTAACCGTCTTTGTGCCTGCCGTTGTACATTCAAGTGAGCTAACGGTAACACCTTCAGGAAGTGTGGTGCCAAGCTCAAGAACTTCTTGTTTGCCATCACTCATTGTAACGGTAACTGCTGAACCGGTAAGGTCAACTGTTTCGCCAACAAGATACGTTGTCTTGGTTGGAGCGGATACCGAAACTGATGTTACAGTTGGTGATTTGAATAACCAACATGCAGTAAACAATACAACTGAAAGTACCATAACCAAAGCCAGTACAATCGTCAGTATTTTTTTGCTTTTCATTGTGTTATCCTCCATTAAAATTTTAGTCTGATAAATAATATTTTTATAGCATAACCACGACTAGCTATACCAAGCCATATTATAGACTATCAGCAATAATTATTTTACGACTTTATGGCAGGTTTGTCAAATATATACTAAAAGTTTTAGGGCTTTTTGCCCCTTTTTTTTACAAATCTTTTACTTTGTAAAAGAAATTGCGTTACAGCAGGCTTTTACAGTGCCTTTTTTGCCGTAAATTGCCGTTTTGCGTGCAACAATTTTTGTTAAGCCACGTTTTTGCGACATGCCACAAACATAGCAACAAAAAATCCCCCATCGCTCGGATGGGAGATTTTTTTACATAATAAAACCAAGTTATTGTGCCACAAACACGGTTCCGCTGTTAAAATAGCCGTGCGAGGAGCCGTCAAGCGTTGTGGAAACACAGGTAAGCGAAGCAACGTTTACAATGTCGTAAAGTTCAAAAATAAACGTCCTGCCGTTTACTTGTACCGTAACCACGTTGCCACTAACCGTATAACTGCCCGTTGTACCCTCTGCCGAGGCAAAAACAGGTGAATAAACATCGTCGTTGCATTTGAAATCACCTTGGTCGTGAGACGGAGAAACGGAAGTAACCGTTACACCGCCAACACCGTCAAACGCAAACGAAGTTGTTGCATCGTACTTGTAACCACCGCAAACAAACTTGTACACAGCCAAATAGCTATCACATAGCAAAGCTTCGTTAAAAGTAACATTGTAAACGGTAAAGGTTTTTGCTGTAAGGTCAAACTTGTATGCAACGGCTTGCTCACAAAAACGCACCAGCAAAACATTGCGGTAGTTTACGTAGTAGTGCCCTACTGTTGTACCAACGGTAATGTTGCCAAAACCGTCAACAACTGCCGTTTCCGTGCCGGTTTCAGCCTTAAAACTGCCACGGAACGCATCGGAAAGTACCATACCGCTTGTCACTCCCGACCACTCATCTGTTTTTACCACTTTTTCGCCAAGCGTTGCGGACGTAACTTTGAGAATAGCTCCACTTGCGAACATATTGTCACCTTCAAGCACTTCAACCGTGCATTGACTGCCCAACGAAGATGCCGATTGCGAAACGTAGTAAAAACTTGCTCCGTCAATGCTTACCGCACGTACAACCAAGCCGTCGGTTCCGCAGGCACGTACCATGCCGGAAGTAAAGCAATCGGTAAAGTTGAGTGCACCTGTGCCTACTGCTGTTATAAGTCCGTTTTGAACAAGTTGGCCTTTTACAATAAGTGTGCCGAGTTCTCCACGAACTTTTGCAACGTAGGTATTGTTTTCGTAAACGGTAAATTTGCCTTCAAACACACTGCCGTAGTAGTTAAAAGTAGCAAGACCAAACTTAGTTAACGTAAACGTACAACCGACATTTACCAAACCTGCTGTGTAATTATTTACAAACTGACTGTCTTTGTAGACGTCGTTGAGAATAATAAGCGGGTAATTAATTTGTACGGTTTTTCCGCCCACGGTCACGTTTATGGTGTAAGTGTAGCACCCGTCTTTGCTAAACTTGATTGTGGAAAAGCTTATGTTTTCCGCATCTTGTTTTTGTGCATCCGTCCACGTTCCGTTTGCCGTTTTAACGGTAATGCCGTCCAAAATAAGTTGTTTGCAAGCGGTTGCATCACTACTTTTTTCCAGCTGAGTAACGGTGGACGTAATAACTGCGCCGTCAACAATGTGCTTATTTACAAATTGTGCTCCAACAAAAGTATTTGTTGCAAATTCCTTACCCGTAAGCACGTTAAGCAGTTCGCTTACATACAGTGTTGCGGTTGTTCCGTGCTTGAAATTTGCAGACGTATCAACAAAATCAAGCACAACTTCGTTGCCTACTCTGCGATAGATCAGCTTGGTTGCGTTGCTGTATGTGTTGCTATCCATACATATCTCGCCCGTACCGTAGCCGTCAAGATAAATATAGTAGTTGCCAAACTCGTAAAAGCCGAACAAATTGTCTTTTTCTACATAGGTAAATGTTTTTTGCGTCGCATCTAACAAAAACTTGTGTGAATAGTACTTGCCTTCTTTGTTGTTACCCTCGTATTGATAAACAAACAACGTGTTATTGTAGTGGTCAACTCCGCCGTTTTTCATGTTGGCAAGTTCGTAAGAGCCGAGAGAAATGTTTATTCCCTTGCCACTTATCAGTACCCCTTCGGAATAATCAAAACCAAGTGATACGTTCTGACCGTTTACACTTCCGCTGAATAACATATTGGCAAAAATTTTATTGTCGGCATCACGGTTTATCAATCCAACGTTGCCGTTGCCCATCGTAAACAGGTAACCAACGCCGTCAAAAGTCAGTTTTGCCGTTACACCGCTTGTAGG
>JAZLJV010000097.1:0-2153 GCA_045618025.1 Clostridia bacterium | reverse complement strand
AAAATGGCCGTCAACGTTTACTTAACCGTAAAGGTACAGCATTACACCTTGGTAAATTTTTTCACAAAGTTCCTCTCTGTAGGTGGGCTGTTGCAGTTTGGAGCGGTCGGTATCGTTGCTGAGAAAACCGCATTCAACAATTACAGATGGGCATTGTGACGTACGGCAAATAAAGAAATCTCCGCTGAGGGCACTGTGTGTGTTGCCGGTAAAGTTGTTAAGCACGTTTTGTATGCTTTCGGCAAGGCATTGGCTGGATTGGTCTCCCGCTTGAAAAAACACCTGCGGACCGTTACGGGCAACATCTGCATAGTTGTTCATATGCAAAGATATTACAAAGCCTGCGGAAGACTGCTGAATAAGTTGACGGCGTTTTTCCATATCACGACGTTTGAAGCCACTGCCAAGCACGCCGTACAGACCGTTTTCGCCGGTACGTGTTTGCACCACTCCAAAGCCGGCATTTTCAAACGTTTTACCCAAAGTTTTTGAAAAAGCAAGGTTAAGGTCGCTTTCCTTTACGCCTTTTACCGTTACGCCGGCATCAATACCGCCGTGGCCGGCATCTATTACCACCGTAAGCGGAATAATAGGTGAAACGGCTTCACGAAAAAATGTTCCACACAGTACCAATGTAAGAATAAGTTGCGCAAGCACAAGCAACAGCAAAAACAAAGTTTTTTGTTTTTTGGAAAGGGCTTTCAAGGCGGGCTCCTTTTTTTATATTTGACAAAAGCACTGCGTTTTGCGTTAAAAAGTGATTATGTTCGGCAAAATTCGCCTATATTTGTGCAAAAATAAGCAAAGTTATCCACTTATCCACAAAGTTATCCACATTTTAACAACTTGTTATGTGGACAAAGTGTTTCACAAAGTTATGAAACATTTACGCAGTTTTTTTACAAATACAATATGTTGTTGAAGCGGTAAAAAGAACGAAAAAAGCGATCCCTATAGGAACGCTTTTTGAAAATCTTTGCTAACCAAATTGTTTGATGCAGGAGAAAAATCAGTAGGTAACCGTTACCGTTGCAACGCCGTTGGTAATGGAATTTACCGTAAGCACAAAGCCTGCATCCGAACCATCGTACCAAGTTGCCCAATCAAACGAAGTGCCCGTTTGGAACAGGTCAGTGTTGTAACTGTAAGTGTCGTCCTTTTCTATACTGTCCGAACCGTCTGCCTGAACAAGTGAAATAAGTTTGTGTTCGGTATCGCCGTTGTTGCTTGCCCACAAATACCAAATGCATTTTTCATCGGAAGGAAGTGAGCTGAAATTATCATTAAGTGTGGCATCAACGTGGTAAACACGCACCCCGTCTTGCGAAAATAAACCGCTGTAGCCTGCTTCAAGTTGATTGAGGCCGTCAGGCGTGTAGTAATCTACAATGTAGTATTCGTCAAAATAGGTGCCGTTCCAACTTTTGGCAATAATAATGCAGTCACCCGTTGTGCCAAAACTGCCGAGAGTTAGCGTACAGGATGTTCCGCTTACCACAGTCGGGTCTGTCCATCCGAGGATGGTTTTGGAAAATGCGTTGTGGTCACCAACGTTGTAGTCCATCATGTCACCACCGCCAATACCGCCCAACGGGCCTACTTCACTATCAAAGTCGTAGTAGTCGTCAAGACCGAGAATGTGCCCCGTTTCGTGTATGAACGTTTCGGTATTTATGTCAATATTTTTGCCGACATAACTGCCGGTAGTTTCATCGCCCTGCCACTCCAGACAAACCTGGTCGTTGATAAATTCGTACCCGGCAAAGAAGTACCAATCGGCATAAACACCGTCAAAGGTTTTTGCCGAAACACACTGCGAAGTGTATGCCCACCACATAGAGTCTTCATCTTCGTAGTTGACTTGTGCGGTGTAAATAATGTAAATTGCGTCTATGTTGCCGTCGCCGTCACTGTCGTAGTCGCCAAAATTTACCGTGCTATTGTAGTAGGCAAGGGCAGATTCTATTATTACTGCCACAGGGTCTTCTTCGTTGTCGTAAATATTCTGATAGTAAGACGTTGTTTTGCCGGTATTAAAAACGTCAAGTACGGTACCGGTAATACTAAGTTTGCCATAGGAAGATTTATTGTAATAACTGGCGAGGCTTTCCCAATCCATTTGCGAACTGTCTCCAAAAAAAGCGGTTTGCAAC
>JAZLJV010000096.1:0-4788 GCA_045618025.1 Clostridia bacterium | reverse complement strand
ATGTGATTGAAGAAAGGAACAAACCTATTAGTGCGAGAAAACCTAGTACTAATGCGTGGTATGGAGTTTCGTTAGGTACTACAATTTGTCATTTAAATTTCGTTTTAGTTAACCAAGAAGGTCATATAAGAGTTGAAGTATTGATTCCTGATTCTAAGGAACAATACGATTGTTTTTTCGAACATAAGGATGAAATAGAGTGTAAAGTTGGCCTTCCTTTAATTTGGCAAAGATTGGATGGTAAACAAGCCTCGAGGGTTTGTTATAGAATTGAAGGTCTTGACTTTAATAATAAGAGTAATTACAAAGATTTAATGAATAAAGCTATTGATGTAGTATTGAAATTCAAAGAAGCATTTAAAAATTTTTATTTAAAATAATTTTCGAAAATAGTATAGATTGGCAGCCATATCCTAATGACGGTTCAAATTTGGGATAGCGGCGTTTGTAAAAGTATTTAAAAATAGAACAGCAAAAATCAATTTATCAAAAGTGAAATTATGAACGACGTTTACAAGTACTACGACGTTGATATCGGCGCAACTGCCAAAAAACTGTGGCGGGAAAAACTTACCTATCAAATAGAATTTTTAAACAGACTTAAAGCGCAAGTAAATAACAGCAACCCAAAAACGTTGTTGTAAGGTAAATAAAAAAACTAAAAGATCGGCTGACGGAAATGCAACGTGGAAATTTTTTGACAAACAAAACGGCAAAAAGATGCAAATATACTTTTGAATTTTTGCACTACAATGCCTGTAAGCAATTTTCAATGCAGTAATACAAAAAAATAAAGAAAAAGTGAGAGCTTTACACTCTCACTTTTTTGTTGTCTTTACTTGGATAAAACTCTACCGTACAAAAAGTAACGTCTACAATTCAAAACCAAGCAATCTGTTCGGCCCTCTCTACCCAAGGAGCATTTTTTGAAAAGCCGACATTTTTTGTCGTGTGGTTAACTGTGCACGCTCTTACATTGCACTTGGCAAATGTTAACTACATTTGCACGTACCGTCTGTTAACATTATTCGCTTTCGCATTTGTAACCACGACTGTATTTGACTGTCAATATACGTTTTTGTCAAACAAATTTTATGCCGACAAACGTTACGGTCTGACAAACAAATTGTTTTTTATCAGGTATTCGCCTGCGTATCTTGCAAGGAAGGACGGTGCGTCGTTGCTGGAAGGTACCATCATAATGTACAAAGCATCACGAAGGGTAAGTTTGTAGCCTGCTTTCAGGTCAGGTGCTTTGTTTACCATTGTATTTTCTTCCGATGCGCCAAACGTAACCACGGTATCAAGCAAGTTTTCCGGTACAACGGAAAGGAAGCAAGTACCGGTAAACATCTTCCAGCAGGAAGCGGTAATAATTTTTTCTTCAGCCTTTTCCGATGCGTAGTGGATGTATTTGCTGTCCTTGCCAAACCAGTCATAACCGTTTTGTGCGCTGTGGTCAGCAGGAATCATAACGCCTGCACAGCTGTAAGCCAAAATGCTGTTTTCCAAAGCGGTGGTGTCTTCACCGTTGGCCTTTTTTATCATAATTTGGAACACTTTGTCCAGTTCCAAGTAAACGTTGTAGTACGGGTCATCCGTTTCCGAAGCGGAGTTTGCACGGTTCATAACGGCTACGCCTACCATAACGGTGTTGTCCGGGCCCTTTACAATCATAATGTTGTTCATAACTTCAAACGGGCGTGTTTCCGTTGTGCCTGCAAGTGAACCGCCCTTTGTACCGATAATTTCGTACTTATTCATAATGTACTTTTGGCAAGTTTCGTTGTCCAGCACGCCGTTTATCATTGTTGGGGTAATTACCGAGCCGTTGTCCTTTTCTATGGTAACTTGCTTGGTAGGTGCATTGTAAAACTGTTGCATTGCCGGTGTGTTGTAAGCGGCAATGGCTACTTTGCAAAGGTCTGCCGCACTTACCACGTAGGAAACGCCGATAGCACTTGTAATGGATTTGCCGATATCAATGCCTATTTGCGCTGCGTAGTTTTCCATGTAGTCAAAGAAAGTATTTTTGGCGGTTTTTGCATCAATAACTTCCGTTTGCGGTTTGTCAGCCATTTCAATGTCGCCTTCGTTCATAACTACAAAGTGGTAGTAAGCGGTAGAACCGCCGATAATCATGCAGTAAATGTCGCCGACAAATTCGTAAGGTTTGGTAAAATTCAAACCTTCGTAACCTGTTTGACCGAACAAAATTGTGCTGAGTGGAGCGGAAAGATTGAAACGGTTACCAAAGTTGGAAAGTACCGGGCTAGAGCTTTTTACTTTTACGTCGTTAAGTTCGGCAGGTTCATCGTAGAACAAGTACAAATACTCTCTGTTGATGTCGTTTTTGCCCTCCGTTGTAGCCGACTGTGTGGTAATTTTAAGCGGTTTTTCCGTTGTGCCGGTAATTTTTACCAACTTAAACGTGTTTGTAAGCGGTGAAACAAACGCTTCCAAAGTTTCCTGTGAGTCAATGGTTGCAACAACTTGTGTTTTGTCCATTCTGTAATTTGTGCATGTGCCAACAACGTATTTTGCCGCATCTGCTTTGGACGAAATGGAATCACCCGCAAAAACAAAGAAGGTTTTGCCTGCTTCACCGCCTTGCGTTGCCGTACCGGTTTTTACAAATACAGGTATTTCAATTATGTCGCCAAGTGAGAAATATATTGTTGGTGCGTAGGAAGAGCCGCTACCGATATTTCTTGCAACTCCGTCAAATTCCGTATCAAGGCATTTTCTGATGGCGCTTGTTGCGTTGGTTTCCAAGTCTTTTATCAACACCCAAACGTATCCGCCGTCGTAGTTGCCCGTTGAACCGATTACCACGCCTTGTACGGTTACAGGTGTGGCTTGATTTTTGAGTGCGATTGCATCCGCAACGGAAAGAGGTTTTTCCGCACCGCAATCTATGCAAACGGTTGTGCCGTTGTAGTTGTGACCCGGTGCAGTGGTTGCAAGGTCTGCCTTGTCAACCACATTTTTGCGTTCGTCAAAGTATTTTCCGCAAAAAGCGCAGTTGTAGTGTGCGGCATAACCTTCACGCATACATTTGCCTTGTGTTGCAGGAACAAGTTCGCCCAAAAGGTGTTCGCCTACAGGTTTCAATAATGTTTCAAAATCCACCTTTTGCTTGCTTTCGTTAAAGAATGCTTTGCAAGTTGCGCATTGATAGTGTGCTTTTACGCCTGCTTTTATGCAGGTGGAAGCAGATTCTGCAATCAAATCACCGTAGGTGTGTGCGTTTTCGTTTATCGGGACAATCAAATCTTGTGCGTTAACTTCAACGTACTGTTCACCTTGGTAAACAAACCATTTTCCGCAGGCACATTCGTAGTGCGCTTGGGCACCTGTTTGTGCACAGGTAGGTTGTGTTTCGGCAATCAGATTGCCGTATGTGTGAGCACTTGCGTTAACGGAAATAATCAAGCTGTCTGCGTTAACTTCAACGTATTGGTTGTTTTCACGGACAAACCATTTTCCGCAAGAACATTCGTAGTGCGCCCCTATGCCCGTTGTTGTGCAAGTTGCTTTAACTTCCGGCACAAGCTCTCCGTAAAAGTGGACGTGCTCTCCTGATGCGTTGGTTTCAAACGTTTTTTCCAATCTGTACAAATACACGTCGTTTTTGTACGATGCCGAGTTGGTAATAAAGAAGCGGTTGGTATCTTGGGCATATCTTATGTAGCTGTAGCCGTACATTCTTCCGTGAATAATTGCTACGTTGGAATCTTTAAAGGAAATATCCCACGAACTTGCCAAACGTGTAGTTTCGTCCTTATCCGCCGTAGGTATGTCGCCCAAGAAGTTTACAATAGGGTTGTTACCGGACTTAAGACATTTGCCTTCCGGTAATACAATGTTGAACGAACCGGATTCCACCGAAGTTTTCAGCGTAAACACTATGGCGTTGCTTGTTGCAGGCAAAACGGCATATTGCAATTTGTCGCCGTGTCTTTCAATGGCTTCGCCCGTGTAGTAGCTTTTTTCGTCCAACGTTGTGGAAAGGGCCTTGCCTTCCGTGCTTACAAAAATAATTTTATCATCGTTTTTAAGAACGGAGTCTTTTGTGAGCAAAACGTATTCGCAAACGTAAACGTCAATGGTTGCATCCATTTGCACTGTAACGGTATCGGCAAGTTTGCAAGTGAACGTAAATGTTTGGCCTGCGCCCATTTTGGCACTAAAGTTTTTTACCGCTGTAGGGCTAACGGTAACAACACTGTCGTCCGAGCCGGTAACGTCAAACTTGATTGATGAAAGCAGTAACGCTTCCGTAAGTTCGCTTACGTCAAATTGACTTGTTGAAGTGCTGTTTAGCACATAGCTTTTTACCGTAACGCAAGGCAACGTAAGGCTTGCAAGTTCTTGTTTGGATTCGTCAAAATCTTTTCCGCAAACGTCGCAGTGGTAGTGTCCCAAAACGCCCGTAGCCGAGTAGGTTGGGTTTTGCTGTGGAACAAACGCACCAAATGTGTGCTCAGCCGTTGCTTTGCTTATAACAATGCTGTCCAAAGAGTTTTTGTTTTCGTCAAAGTAGCTTTGACAAACACTGCATTGATAGTGCGCTTTTTCACCGTCTTGCATGCAAGTGGCAGGCGTGCCTGCAACCATTTCTCCGTAGGTGTGGTCGCATTTAGGGATAACGGTGGTTGCAAGTTCTTGCTTGTTTATGTCAAAATCCTTTCCGCAACCGTCGCAATGGTAGTGTCCTACCACGCCCTCTTGTGTGCAAGTAGCATTTTGTTGTTCAACAAATGTGCCGTAGTTGTGTGTGTGGCC
>JAZLJV010000095.1:0-2771 GCA_045618025.1 Clostridia bacterium | reverse complement strand
AAAGCAGTGGAAACTTTTAATCGTGAAAAAGCAATAACATACCTTGAACAAGGCAATGTCGTTGTTTTCGGCGCAGGCACCGGTTCACCTTATTTTTCTACCGATACGGCAGCATCGCTTAAGGCATGTGAACTTCACGCTGATGCAATGCTTTGCGCAAAAAATGTTGACGGTATTTACGACAGTGACCCGAAAATCAATCCGAAAGCTCATAAATTTGACGAAATCAGTTTTGACGAAATTATCAGACGTGATTTACACGCATTTGACGAAACGGCAATGGTTATGTGTAAGGAATACGGCATTACCGTAGTGGCGTTCAGTATGGATGAAACGGACGGCTTGCTGCGTGTTGTAAAAGGTGAGAAACTTGGCACAATTATCAAATAATTTGCCTTTTGCTATTGAATATTTTACATTTTTGATGTAAAATGGTTTTACTATAAATTATGGGAGAATACTATGAACTACGCAAATCCAAAAATAGAAGAAATATTTTTTGACTATAGTGTTAAATGTGACAAAGCCATTGACTATATGAAGGCGGAATACAGTGTTACAACTGCAGGTCGTGCCAATCCAAAACTGGTGGAAAACATTCGTGTTGATTACTACGGCGCACCTACACCTATTAACCAAATGGGCAACATTTCTATTCCGGAACCTCGTCAACTTGTCATCAGTCTTTGGGATAAATCTGCTCTTGGACTTGTAGAAAAGGCTATTCTTGCTGCAAATATCGGCGTAACTCCACAAAATGACGGCACGATTATTCGTCTTACTTTCCCTGTTCTTACAGAAGAAAGACGTCGTGAAATTGTTAAAAAAGTTAAAAAACTGTCCGAAGAAACAAAGGTTGTTTTGCGCAATGCCCGTAGAGATGCTATGGAAGAACTTAAAAAGGAAAAAAATGCCAAAACAGTCAGCGAAGATTTGATTGCCAACTACGAAGACGAAGTAGATAAGCAATTGGCTAAGCACATTGAAAACGTTGATAAGATTGAAAAGGACAAAGAAACAGAATTGATGTCTGTTTGATTTTATGAATTTTGATACACTTATTGGACTTGAAGTTGCCGATGCTGAAGATTATTTGCGTAATCACGGCGTAAACGACTTCAAGTTCGTTTATTATACGGATAGAAAGCAACAAAAATATGACAAGGAGTTGGTAACGGCTGTGAGACAAAAGGAAAACTGCTTGGAAATTGTGGTGTGTCGTTACTTGTTGTGCATCAGTGAGCAATAATTCCGGCGTGATGCCTGTACATGTTGGTATAATAATGGACGGTAACGGCAGATGGGCAACCAAACGCAAGTTGCCTCGTCTTGCTGGACACAAGCAAGGGCTGAAAGTTGCGGAAAATATTATTGATTACTGCAACAACATAGGCATAAAGTTTTTGTCGCTTTACGTGTTTTCTACGGAGAATTGGAAAAGACCTAAGGCAGAAGTGGACGGTTTGTTTGCTTTGGCAAAAAACTATCTTGATAACACTGTGAAAGCATCAGAAGGAAATGTTAAGGTTGTTGTTTCGGGGGACATTTTGGCGTTGCCGTTGCCACTGAGAAACAAAATTAGCAAAACAGTTTGTTTAACGCAAAACAATACCGGTATTTGCGTTAATTTGTGCATAAACTATGGTGGTCAGACGGAAATTGTTGATGCCGTAAACAAGCTTGTTAGCAGTGGAAGCGCCATAACTAAGGAAAACCTTGAGGGCGCATTGTACAATGCTTTGCCACCTGTTGATGTTATTGTGCGCACCGGTGGCGAAAAGCGACTTTCTAACTTTTTGTTGTACCAAAGTGCGTATGCGGAACTGTTTTTTACCGATACACTTTGGCCGGATTTTACCGAAAAGCATTTGCAGAATATTCTGGATGAGTATTTTTTGCGAACACGAAAGTTTGGGGCGGTAGCAGAGTAGAATATGTTGAACAAAAAAGTATTATTTAACAGAACTGTGGTAGGCATTGCCATTGCGGTATTTATGCTTGCTTTAGTGGTGTGTAATATTGTTTTTACCCGATACAATAGCACTTCTCAAGATTGTTTCGGCTTTGTTACCGGCAGAATGATTACTTCTGCACTTATAGCGTTGATTACCGCATGTTGTATTGTGGAAATGCGCCGTGCACTTGGTGAAGAACGTATTGCAAAGTGCTTTAATCTGCCGATTTATGTTTTTGCTGTTGCCTCGGCACCGGTTTATTACATGTTTGGTGTAGTTGGACTGGCGTTGCTTTTGCTTGTGTTGTTTGCTTCTGCATTGCTTATCGGTTGCATTACAAAAAATGTTAAAAGTTTTTTGTATTTTGCGTTTTTGATTGTGTACCCCGGACTTACAATGCTTTCGCTGATAACTGTAAACCGTTGTGTGGGAACAGTGGCTGATATTAGCTCCGTAATGCTTGACTACACAGAACAAAACGTTATTGTGGCTATGGGACTTGCGGAAAATTCCACGACGGTATTTTTGCCGTACAACGCATTGGGGTTGGCGCTTATTCTGGCAGTATCATCTTTTACTGATGTTTTTGCATATTTATTTGGCAGTATGTTGGGCAAACACAAGCTTTGTCCTGCTATAAGTCCAAATAAAACCGTAGAAGGCGCTGTTTTCGGTCTACTTGGCGGATTAACAGGCTCTGCGTTGGTGTTTTTGTTGTTTGATTTCGGCCATATTTACAACATACCGTTTTTGCAACCGTTCGGAGCGCATTTCGGTTTGTATTTTGGT
This sequence comes from Clostridia bacterium, assembly GCA_045618025.1. Classification (GTDB taxonomy): domain Bacteria; phylum Bacillota; class Clostridia; order Christensenellales; family CAG-314; genus Fimimonas. The sequence continues at coordinate 27 of JAZLJV010000095.1, read as the reverse complement.
GGCGTAAGCAAGTGGCAAGTGTATTTG
>JAZLJV010000094.1:0-2068 GCA_045618025.1 Clostridia bacterium | reverse complement strand
CGTGACCAATTGGAAGAACGTTTTCCGCCTATTATGTTCAAAAACTTGCAAATGCAGGTGGATGCTTCCAACCCGCTTATTGTTGAAGATCAGGTAGAAGAAAACAAAATTGTTACTTCTTACACCAAACTTATGAGTACTGTAACTGTGGAGTTCAACGGTGAAAAAATGACACTTTCGGCACTTCGTCAGTTTTTTACCAACGATGACAGAGAAATTCGCAAACAGGCATATACCAAACTTGGCGAAGCACTTGTTGCCAACAAAGACGAACTTGACAGCATTTACGACAAACTTGTGAAAGTACGCACAAAAATGGGCAAAAAACTCGGTTACGAAGGGTATTCGCCACTGGGATATCTGCGTATGCAACGTAACTGCTATACCAAAGAGGATATTGCACGCTTCCGTGCAAACGTAAAGAAGTATATTGTTCCGCTTGCTTGCAAAATTCGTGCAAAAGTTGGCGAAGATTTGCAACTTGGACAGCAGTATATTTACGATGACGGCGTATTTAGCAAAGACGAGCCTAAGCTTATCGGCGGTTTTGAAGGTATGGTAAAAAATGCGCAGATAATGTTTGATGAAATGAGTAAGGAAACCGGCGACCTTTACCGCACAATGACGGAGTGCGAGTGCTTTGACCTGTTGGCACGTGAAGGCAAGTGGGGCGGTGGCTACTGCGACGGACTGCCTGAATACAAATTGCCGTTTATTTTGGGCAACTTTACACAATCTGCCGATGACTTCGGAACACTCACGCACGAATTCGGCCACGCTTACGAATTTTATAAATCATTCTTTATAGAAAGTGACTTCCTTTCAAGCATTTCTATGGAAACAGCCGAAGTGCACTCTATGAGTATGGAATTTTTGGTTTACCCGTGGTTAAAGCTGTTTTTTGGTGACAAGAGCGAGCAATACAAATTTTTGCATATTGGCGGTGCGGTAACGTTTATTCCGTACGGAACAATTGTAGACTACTTCCAACAAACCTGTTACGATAACCCTGATATGACACCTGGCGAGCGTAACGAATTTTTCAACAAAATTGAAAAGGAATTTTTGCCGTACATGACTACGCAAGGTATTCCGGGAGTGGAAGACGGACGTCGTTGGCAACGTCAGGCGCACATTTACGAATCGCCTTTTTACTACATTGATTACTGTTTTGCACAGTTTACGGCTTTGCAATTTTTGGCACTTTCTCAAAAAGACTACAAGGCAACACAGGAAAAGTACGTAAAGTTTTTGTCTTACGGCGGAACAATGCCGTTTACCGAATTACTCAAAGCTTGCGATTTGCTTTCACCGTTTGAAGAAGAATCTTTCAAGCTTGTTACCGACACAATTGAGGGCATTTTGCAATTGTAATAAATTGCACCGTGATGTGTGTTTTTGCGCACACGTATAGTTATAAAATACAAATAAAAAACGCACTGCTTAAGCGGTGCGTTTTTGCATAAGACCTGTGATTTTTCAGCGTTAGTTGTTGACGTTTGCTATCCTTTTATTTACTTGACTTTTAACTTTTTCACTCTGTTTTTTGTTTACTACGCTACATTTTTTCACTGTCTTACTGCCAAATTTTACATTTGCACAAGGTCTTTCGGCAATCTTGGCAAATCATCACGGTGTTCTTTTATCATTTCAATAAAGTGTTTAATGGCTTGTTCCTTTGCATCTTCTCCAAGGCTTTTAAGTCTGTTTATTTCAAACATAACACGTGGTGAAGCTGTTACAAATACGTTTGTAATATCGGAAAAAGTCTCTGTTATTTTGCTTGTTGTGTTTGCTTTGTACTGTGCGTATTCCGTTTTTGACGTAAAGTTTTGTTTTTGCACTGCAACCACACAAATGTTTTCGTAGCAAATGGCTTTTGCCTCTTTTATGCGATTATCCACCTTGGCAATATTTTCAATTTCCTGTTCTGTAGTGGTTGCAAATGCCGTTGTTACGGTAAAAATACACATAAATGCAACCATCATCAAAAGTATCGCTGTTTTTTTCATTGATTTCTCCTTGTTTATATTGTTTGTCGTTTAGTATTTTTTATGCATCAAACATT
>JAZLJV010000093.1:0-7522 GCA_045618025.1 Clostridia bacterium | reverse complement strand
CCACGGTAACCAATAATATTATCGCTGTTATCGTCCTGTTGTTCTTCAAACAAAACGTTAAGTGAAATAAGCGCCTCGCTTTCGGTGCATTCAACACCAAAATTTTTATAGCCCATCTTCAGCAAAACGTCTTGTAAAAATATTTTTACTCTTTCTCCATCGCTTACAATGGCAATATTGTTTTCCATATTTTACCTCATATAACTTGCTTTGCCCGTATTGGAAGTTTTTTCAAAATCTTCCAACGCTTTCAAAGCGTTTTTCTCAACAATACCACGCAAACAAACGGTAGAAATAATGGAAATTACATAGTTTACCACCATATAAATAGCAAATGCTCCGGTATACTTGAACCCAAAGAACGCCATCATAAGTGGCATCATAATAAGCATAGATTTGTTTGTTGCGTTTTGTTGCGTGTTGGCAACACCTTCGCCGTCTTTCTTTTTGTTTTCCAATCGTTGACTTATCCAAATGGAAAGGAATGAAAGCCCAACGGACAAAATAGGCAAAACCATAAGTCCGTTCCAACTGCCGTTTTCACCACGTGAACCGGTACTTAGCACTGCATCACGAATAAAATTGTAAACGTCTTCGGGAGCATCGTAGTAACTGTCCAAAGAAACAGTAGCGGAAAATGTCTTGTAATCAGCCATTATTGTGTTCCAAGTATCCGGTTGCCATACGTTCTGAATCCACAGCCAACTTTCGTGATTGTTTTCGTAAAACAAAGCAACTTGTTGCTGTCCGTATGCTTTTACTTCGTTTCTCAAAGCGTCGTCACCGTTTGAATGTGCCACACTGCCAAACTCGTTAATTTTTTCAACAAGCATCTGACGGTCTTCACGGCTGTAGGTTTCGCTTACATTTTGCAACGCATAACTTTCATAACCTGCGGTTTGTGCTATTTTTTGGTTCTGAGCGTAAAAAAAGCAATAGTCAAGATCACGGTAAGTAGTTACACTGTTGTATTTTGAATAACTGTTAAGTCCGCCAAACATTACAAAGAAAACTGCCATTGTAATAATAAGAGGCAAACAACTTGATAGAGTAGAAACACCCTGCTTTGAGTACAGTTTTTGCAATTCTGCGTTGGCACGTTGTGAGTTTGCGCCGTATTGTTTGTTAATCTGGTCCACCTGCGGTTGCATTTTTTGCATTTTAAGGGAACTTTTGCGCATAGAAACACGTTGCCAGTAGTCAAACGGCACCATAAGTAACTTTAGCGCAATGGTAAATACAACAACTGTCCAACCGTAGTTTTTGATGAGTTGGTACATCCATTGCACCAAATGTCCCACCATATTCAGGTCTTTTTCGCCGTATTCCTTTATATCCACAACGTTGCTTCCGCAACCTGCAAGGCAAATTACCGTTATTGCCATAACTACTAACAATAACAGTAAGCGTTCTGTCTTTTTCATTTAATCTCCGTTTTTTCACTCAAACAAATTTTTTAACGTTACCTTTTATGTTAAGCGGAACAGGGTCAAAGCCGGCTTTTTTGCTAAGCGGATTGCACCTTGCAAGTCGTTTCGCCGTTAAAATACTGCCCTTTACAAAACCGTATTCACGGTAGGCTTCCATTGCGTAAACCGAACAACTCGGCGTAAAAATGCAAGTGTGCTTGCCTTTTAATGGTGAAAGCGTTGCCTTGTAAAGCTTAAGTAGCCAAATAGCAACGTACTTCATTTAAGTAGCCCTGCCTTTGCAAAAAGTTTTGAAAAACTCTGCATAATATCATCAAAAAGGTAAGGTTCGTTATGTTTGCGTGGAATAATAACCACGTTGTAAAAATCCGCCATTTGTGGCATAAGCGAACTCACAACAGCCTTCATTTGTCTGCGAAGTCGGTTGCGCTGTACAGCATGGCCGTATTTGTTGCTTACAGAAAAGCCGACTTTTGTTTGTTGTTGTCTGCTTGTACAGTAAAGCACAACAAACAATTTGTCGCCCACACTTTGCGAATGTTTGAAAACGTAGTTATATTGAAATTGTTTTTTTAGTCTGTATTCCGACTTCACAGCGGAATCACTCTCCTGCAATTAAGCGGTAAGTTCGTGACGGCCCTTGTTTCTTCTTCTTGCAATAACACGTCTTCCGCCGGTGGTTTTCATTCTTGCTCTAAAACCGTGTACTTTGCTTCTTTGTCTCTTTTTTGGTTGATAAGTTCTTTTCATGTTTTTTCTCCTTATTTTTAGCGCACGTTGCGCACGCCGTAGTCAAAATTATTTGTTGTAAGCATAAAAATGCATTCTACACAACGTATATTGTATTTTAACAAATACAAACGGTTTAGTCAAGTGTTTAAGTAAATGCATAATATAAAAAAATAATAAGTATTTACATAATTAGACAGCACTTTGTTGACTTTTTGTGCCAACTAATTTATAATGAAATTACAAATAATATTTCGGGAGATTTTTAACTATGGCAATACCAACCCCTCACAACTCTGCAAAAGCAGGCGATTTTGCAGAAACCGTACTTATGCCGGGCGATCCGCTTCGTGCAAAATATGTAGCAGATACATATCTGACGGATGCAAAACTTGTAAATAACGTTCGTGGTGTGCAAGGCTACACCGGCTACTACAACGGCAAAAAAGTATCCGTAATGGCAAGCGGTATGGGCATGCCGTCAATAGGCATCTATTCTTACGAACTATTTAACTTTTACAACGTTCGCAACATCATCCGCATAGGTTCTGCGGGAGGTATTCAACCGGATGTAAAACTGCGTAGCATAGTAATTGCACAAGGCGCATGCACCGATAGCAACTACCCTGCACAATTCGGTATGCACGGCACACTTGCACCGATTGCAAGTTATTCTCTGTTGGAAAAAGCCGTAGAAAAAGCCAAAGAATTGCAAATAAGCTACAAAGTAGGCAATGTGCTTTCCAGTGATTGCTTCTACGGTGACGGCGAAGGCGCTCTTTCCTGGCAAAAAATGGGTGTTCTGGCTGTGGAAATGGAGTCGGCTGCGCTGTATCTTAATGCTCTTCGTTCCGGCAAAAATGCTCTTTGCATCTGCACCATAAGCGATAGCCTTGTTTCTCACGAAGAACTTACTGCCGAAGAACGTCAGAACTCTTTTGATGAAATGATAAAACTTGCTTTGGAAATTGCCTGAAACAACCCTTACTACTAACCTGCTTCTTCGTAAGCAGGTTTTTTATGGCTCAACCAAAAACAAACGAAAAAATCTCAGAAAAAAAATTTTTTCTATTGACTTAAACATAAAACCGTACTAAAATGGTGGTACTAAACAGCGCCAAGTAACAGCAACTTGTTGTGGATAATAATAAATGACTAAAAAAGAAATAAAACGCACAATAAAATATATTTTGTTTTCCGCCTCGGGCACTCTTGTAGGGTTTGGAACACAATTTTTACTTCAATGGATTTTCAAGCTGGATGACACTTGGGCTTACTGTTTGTCAATGGTTGTAGTGGTTGTATGGACATTTACGTTTAACCGTGCTTTTACCTTCCGTGCGGCAAACAATGTGCCTATTGCAATGATGAAATCTGCCCTGTACTATCTCATATTTATTCCGTGTTCCGGTGTAATAAACGCAGAGCTTATTGAGGCGGGCATTCCGTGGATTATGGCACGTTTTATGCTTTCCGCAGTAAACTTTGCCGGTTGCTACTACTACGATAAACTTGTAGTGTTCGGCAAATGTATTGACACCAACAAAACTGCCAAACAGGAACAAAAAGCAGAAGAATTAAAAGCGGAAGAAACAACAAAACCTCAACCTTAAACACATAAAACAGCAACACGTATTAAGAATTGGCACATAAAGCGCTATATTTTGTAAAAAATGTTATCCGCAATATTTAATGGATATAAAAATATTACTGCAGAAATGCCGTCAACAAGGTCGGGTTTTATCTGTTAACCGGTGGCGTATTAACTCACCAATAATACGGCAATGGTATTAGTTGAAAAATATGGCAAACGGCACTGTTTTTTATTAACAATATTATCTTTGCAAAACAAAATGGCTTGGTAAAAACCATGCCTTTTTTTATCGGCAATTGTAAATTATATTTTTTAGTTGAACACTTAAAAAGCAAAACGGCAGTTTGTTGGTTTTATTTAATCTGCAACTATACAGTTGCACTCAGCTTTGACAATTTACCGCAATTGTTATTTGTTGAGCATTGCAATAGATTTATCCAAACGGCTAAGTGTTTCTTCTTTACCTATTATTTCGGCAATTTCACTTGCACCGCCCGGCGTTGCGGAAAGTCCGCTAATGGCAACACGTGCCGGCCAAAGCACCTTGCCTTTTCCCATTTCTTTTTCCTGCGCAAGAGTGGTAAGTGCATTAAACAAGTTTTCGTTTGTCCACTCGTTAACACCGGCAAACTTTTCACGCACAAACGGCAGTATTTGTTTTGCCGTCTCAGCATCCGTCTTTTGTTTTTGGTTTACAAACAACTCTTTGTCGTATTCACCAAACTCCGTCAAAAAGGCAAGCATTGCGGGTATTTCGTCAAAGCGTTCTATTCTACCCTGAACAAGTTTACAAATAAGCTTTCTGTCAAATTTTTCCAGCGGTGTATTTTTTATCCATCTTTCGGCATAAGTACAGAAATCTTCAAAAGGCATTTCCTTTACATAAAGGCTGTTCAGCCAACCGAGTTTTACCGGGTCAAAAATTGCCGGACTTTTATTTATTCCCTCAACGGAAAACTTTTGCGTCATCTCCTCAAAACTCATTTTTTCGCTGTCGTCCTTAGGGGACCATCCAAGCAGTGCAATGTAGTTTATTATGGCATCTTTCAAATACCCTTTTGCAAGCAAATCTTCGTAACTTGCGTCGCCGTTGCGTTTGCTGAGTTTGTTTTGCGCATCCTTCATAATAGGTGGCATGTGAATGTACATTGGGCGTTCCCACCCGAATGCATCGTACAAAAGGTTGTATTTAGGCGTGCTTGAAAGGTACTCTGTACCACGCATAACGCAATTTATGCCCATAAGGTGGTCATCAATAACGTTGGCAAAGTTGTAAGTCGGCATACCGTCGCTTTTTATCAGAATCTGGTCTTCAAGTTCGCTGTTTTCCACCACAATTTCACCAAAAACAGCATCGGTGTAACTGCTTGTGCCTGCTGTAGGCATATTTTGACGAATAACATACGGTTCACCGTCGGCAAGTTTTTTTGCAACATCTTCTTTGCTTAGTGCCAAGCAGTGCTTGTCGTACTTGCGTGCACCGTTAGTGTCCGGTAATGAGGCCAAACGTTCCTCACTGCAAAAACAGTAGTAGGCGTGCCCGCTCTCAACCAATTGCAATGCATATTTAAGGTATTCGTTTTTGCGCTGACTTTGCACGTACGGGCCGTAATCTCCGCCCACGTCCGGGCCTTCGTCGTAAACAAGTCCCGTTTCCTTCAGTGTACGCAAAATAACCTCCACTGCGCCCTCAACATAGCGCCCTTGGTCGGTATCTTCAATACGTAAAATAAACTTTCCGTTGTTCTTTTTTGCGTACAGGTAAGAGTATAGTGCTGTGCGCAGTCCGCCTATGTGCAAGTACCCTGTCGGGCTCGGTGCAAATCTCGTTCTCAATTCTTTCATTTACTTTCCCCTAAAAACTCTTTATATTTTTCCGCCATTTCGCTTATGCGACCTTCTTTGCGAAATCCGTAAGGCGGTGTTGTGGCGCTGAATATTACGTGGTCAAACAAACTTATGCGCAAAGTAGCAAGCGCATTAAAAAGTGCCGTGGTAGACTTCAAATCGCTATCGGACGGTGTACTCGGTGCATTACCGTGATTGTGAAAAAGCACCACAAAGCTTGCGCCAAGTTCCAATGCTTTATTTATTATCTTTTTGCTGTCAAATGCAACCATATCTTTGCTTACGGAAAAGTTCAGATCCTCTCCCAGATATTTGGTATTGACATCCATAAAAATAACCAGCAACCGTTCGGTGTCGCTGTGGCCTATTTCGTGCTCGGCATGGTGATAAATATCCTGCAATGTATCCAGCGGGTCACTTTTTGCAACGCATAAGTCGTATCTTTCACGCAGGTGCTTTAGCAGTGCAATATTTGTTGCGGTTACAACCGAAACACCCTTTACCTGCACAAGTTTTTCCATAGGTGCTTCCAACACAGCGTTAAGTGAACCAAACTTGGCGATCAGTTCGTGTGCAAGTTTGTTTGTGTCTTTTCTTGGTAATGACTGAAACAGCAATAATTCCAACACTTCGTGGTCTTGCAGACTTTGCAGACCGTGTTGCAGATATCTGTTGCGCAATCTTTCTCTGTGACCTTTGTTCAAATTTTCCGTCAATTTTGTTTCTCTTTTGTGTAATAATGTATTAAAATATATTTTGTTGTAAATATAATAGCATATTACAGCAAAATTGTGTATAATATTTACGTAAAAACTAAGGAGTTATTTATTATGAACGCAAAAGAATACCTTGATGCTAATTTTAATAAACTTGTCGCATCCGTGCAGGAAGTGGTAAAATTTAACAGTGAAAAATCTACCGCTGTAAAAGGCGCTCCGTTCGGTAAGGGGGTAAAAAATTGTCTTGACTACGTTTTGAATACCGCCCAAGAAATGGGTTTCAAAACGTTTGATGACGACGGCTACGCCGGTCATGTGGATTTTGTCGGCACCGGAAAGGAAACGCTCGGCATTTTGGGACATCTTGATGTTGTACCTGCCGTTGCAAGCGAATGGAAGTCCCCTCCTTACGGCGGAGAAATTCATGACGGAAAACTGTTTGGACGTGGCACGATGGATGACAAAGGCCCTATGATGGCTTGCCTGTGGGCAATAAAGGCACTAAAGGATACCGGCTTTGTACCGTCCAAAACAATTCGTCTCATTTTCGGTTGCGATGAGGAAAGCGGTATGGAGTGTGTTGAACATTACTTCCAAACAATGCCTTTCCCTGATGTATCCTTCTCGCCGGATGGCGATTTTCCTGTTATTGACAGAGAAAAAGGTATTTTTCACTCGGATATTGTTTGCGGAAAACTTCCTTTGGGTGTAACGGTTACAGCGGGTGAACGTGCCAATGTGGTGCCTTCCAAATGTGTTGCGCAACTTGCCGACGGTACCGTTATTGCAGAAACGGGACTTTCCGCACACGGTAGCACTCCCGATGAAGGCATAAACGCAGCTCATAAAGTGTTTGCAAAACTTGCAGTGCTTTATCCTGAAAATGACTCAATCAATTTTGTTAACGACAAGCTTACAGACACATCCGGCAAGGCGTGGGGTATAGCATTGGAAGACGCACCAAGCGGAAAGCTCACCTGCAATCTCGGTGTGGTGCGCACACTAAGCGACGGCACACTTGTGGTAACGGTAGACATACGCTTCCCTGTAACATATACCTGCAACCAAATGCACCAACTGCTTCGTCAAAACACACCGGACTCATACAAAATTGTTCCCGGCCACATCAGTGAACCGCTTTACGTGCCAAGCGACAGCTTTTTGGTGTCCACGCTTGTTGATGTTTACAATACCGAAACAAA
>JAZLJV010000092.1:0-4409 GCA_045618025.1 Clostridia bacterium | reverse complement strand
GTGATATTTTGAAAGAAAATAGGCACACGGGTAGCCAAGAACCAAACAAATGACAGTTGTTACAAAACCGATAACAAGGGAGTTCCAAAGCACGGTCAAACTGCCTTCATCGGTAAAAAACTCTACAAAGTTGGCAAGGGTAAGTTCACCATCGGCAAAAAATGCGTTTACAAGTATCAGCACAAGGGGAGTTACTACAAAAACAAGCAAAAATGCCAGGTACGGCCAAGCAAACACCTTGCGGGAAAAACGGAAAGTGTGTTTACTCTTGTTCATTTTGTTCCACCACCTTATCAAACAAAATTTTGTCTTTGGCAATTTTTATACCGACACGGTCACCGTCCAACCACTCATAATCGGTATCAACAAAAAAGTCGTAGTAGTCGTCGGTGCGAACTATGCATTGGTAGTAACTGCCTTTGTAAATAGAAGATATTACCGTTGCACCTATTGTACCGTCTTCTTCGTCATCGGTAAGTTCCACGTCGTCAAAATCTACTTTTACGCTAACCGTTGTGCCTACTTCCTGTTCAAATGCCGTTTTAAACTCACCACCGCAAAGTTCAATTACGTTTGGTGTAACCATTTCGCCTTCCAAAGTGTTGATGAGGCGTGCTTTGTGCATGATGTGGAAGTCAAACGGTTTTATGTACAGTTTTACCGTGCTACCTTCGCTAACGGCTACGTTATCGTGAATAACAAGCTCGTTGCGCTCTTCGCCAAAAGTCAAAGCGGTAATCTGGTAGTGGTCCCCCTTGAAAACGCATGTCTGCACTTCGGCAGTTGTGGTAACTTTGCCGTCGTCTTCAACAATTTTTATGTCTTCCGGGCGGATAATTACGTCAACAGGCTCGTTGGTTTTAAAGCCTTTATCAACGCATTCAAAACTGTTACCGGAAATATTTACGCAATAGTCCTTTTCCATAGTGCCGGAAAGGATATTACTCTCACCGATAAAGTCTGCTACAAAAGCGTTGGCAGGCTCATCGTAAATTTTTGACGGAGTACCAATTTGTTGTATTTCACCGTCACGCATAACAATTATTTTGTCACTCATTGTCAGTGCTTCTTCTTGGTCGTGAGTAACGTACACAAAAGTTATGCCGAGCTGTTTGTGCATGCTTTTCAGTTCCAGTTGCATATCTTTGCGCATTTTCAGGTCAAGTGCGCCGAGAGGTTCGTCCAAAAGCAATATTTCCGGTTCGTTTACCAAAGCACGAGCAATGGCAACACGTTGTTGCTGACCGCCGGAAAGAGAACTTACGCTACGGTAGCCGTAGTCTTCCAAATCCACCATTTTTAGCGCCTTGTTTACCTTTTCGGTAATTTCCGCTTTGGTAAGATGGCGTGTTTTTTGCACGGTTTCGCCTTTTTTGTTAACAAAAGGTTCGCCGTCATCAACACGTTTTATTTTTAAGCCGAAGGCAATATTGCCAAAAACGGTAAGATGTGGAAAAAGTGCATATTTTTGAAATACGGTATTAACTTTGCGTTTGTGTGGCGGAAGGTTTGTTACGTCCTCACCGTTAAACAGAATGGTACCGCTTGAAGGTTCTTCAAAACCGGCAATCATACGAAGCGTTGTGGTTTTTCCGCAACCGCTCGGGCCCAAAAACGTAACAAATTCGCCACGTTTGATGGAAAAAGATATGTTTTTTACGGCAGGCTTGTCGCCGAAGTTTTTACTTACGTTTTTCAGTTCAATAATTTTCTCTTGCATAGTTGGCAATCTCCTAAAAATTACTTGGGGTGGTTACCCACAACAATTTGCTTTGTCCGTCGTTAATGTTTTTTATTACGTGTTGTCGCATACCGTCAATGGAAAAACTGTCGCCTTTTTTCAGTTTATATTTTTCCTTCAGTGTTTCAATAACTATTTTACCTTCCAACACGTACCCGAATTCCTCACCTTCAAAAGGCAGGCGTACTTCACTTTGACCGCCCTCCGCCAAGGTGAGCATGATGGGCTCAAAAGTTTTCCGTTGCGAGTTGGGAATAAGCCACGTTTGCAATGACGTTTCGTGACCGGAAACAAAGTAGTCATTACTTGTATACACCACTTTTTCGCTGGAGTTTTCCGCAAAAAAATCCTGAAGTGGCACGCCAAGCACATTAAGAATATCTTCCAATGTGGCAATGGACGGACTGCACAAATCGTTTTCCAACTGAGAAATGTAGCCTTTTGTCAGTTCAGTGCGTTCGGCAAGCTCTTCCTGCGTAAGGTCAAGTTGCAGTCGGTACTGCTTGAGGCGTTTACCTATTTCTATCATTTGTCCTCCCCCCTCAAAAAAATGCAAAAAAATAACCCCGTCAGCAAACAAAAAATATTTTAAAGTACTGCCGCATTTCACGACGTATGCACCTACGCATACATATACAAAAAAATTAATTGTTCGCCACAAGGCTTACATGCTAAATATAATGTAAATGTTATACGTTGTCAAGCATTTTTACTTATTTTTACTAAACTATTTGTTAGATTTTTCTAAATTGTTGGTCAAAACCTCTTTGAAATGCAAAATTGACAACGCAAAGTATATTTTGCAGATAATTTTTCATACTAACACAAAAAACAAAAAGGAGAAAAAATATGGCTTCAAACAGTAAAAACAATACTGAAAACACCCCTTTGGAAAGTGCTGACAAATTGCAAAAAAATAAAACAATGCAAAATGACGGAACAGCGGACGGTAAAACATCTGAAAATTGTGTAAAAAGCAAGCGCATCGGAAAAAAAGTGGCGACGTCAGACAAGTGCAACGACAACACGGCCACCTTTCAAAACGGTAAAACAAGCAAAAACAATACAACGGAAAACAAAAACGGCATATTCAAAAGCAAAACCAAGCAAAAAATTTCCGACAAAAAATACGTTGTGCGCACGTTGATTATTCTTACCGCTATTTTTGGCACGTTTGTAGCATTTATGTTGATATTTGTGCCGGAAAACCGCACGGCAGGGACAATATCTGCGCAAAGCACGGTGCGTAGCGGTTCACCTGCAAAAATTGTGTACCATCTTGATAAAACGGTAAAAACGGGGGACAATGTTTCGTGGTACGTGGACGGCAAAAAGGTTTCTGCTGGCAAATACGATGGCAAAAGTATTGTGCTGAATTACACACCTTCCGCAAGCGGACTGAGCCAAATTGCCGTAAAAGCAGGCAAATACACTGCCGTAAAAACCGTAGTAGTCAAAAAACCGCTTATTACAGTAAAAGCCGACGATGTTACAATGTACTACGGCGACGACGATATGGAACTTACCTGTACGGCAACTTTGGGCGATGGCACTACTATGCCGGTAAATTGCAACTGCCGTGTAGTAGGCGAAAACATTGGTATAGGCAGTTACAGAATTATCCCAAGCGGTTATAACACTGACGAATACGACGTGTTTTACAAATGCGGTACACTTACCGTTAAGCCTTGCGAACTTAACCTTGCGGTAAACAAAACGTACGACGGTAGCCGAGAACTGTCACCGGATGACATAGAGGTAAACGGCATTATGGCTGGAGACGACGTAACCGTTAATGCAGTGCCACTTTACACCGAAAGCAAAAACGTGGGCGAATACCAAGTTGATGCACAAGCAATAACGCTTGAAGGTGCCGATAGTGGCAAATACGTTTTGCCGGAAAAATTTGTTTGCACGGTACAACCGAAACGACTGACGGTAACAGGAGTTTCAGCATACGACAAACTGTACGACGGCACCACAAAAGCCACTGTACAAAATGCAGGTATGCTTGATGGTGTTGCATACGGCGACAATGTTGCTATAGGAGAGTTGGAAATAAGCTTTGAAAGCGGAGAAGCAGGTACACAAAACATTAAAGTTGACAGCATTGCAATAGTAGGCGCAGACAAAAATAACTACTACGTTGACAAAGTATTTACCAACCAAGCAGTTATTACGCAAGAAGAAAACAGCACTGCGGACAATTCGGTAAAAACAGCAGATTAAATTTTGAATAAACAAAAAAGACGGTAGCAAAACGCTATCGTCTTTTAAGCTTTTATTTACGTTTGTAACGGTTTTTGAAGCGTGGATTACCGAGTATTTCACCGATAATAATTGCTTGCCCTACTTTTTCTACGTCATACAACGGTGCATTTTCGTCTTCATAAGCATTGTCATGCATAATAAGGCGAACACCGGCAAGTTCTCTGCAACCTTCGTCGCTTACGTTACCCAAACTACCCACAATTTCATCGTACCGTTCCGTTTCACCTTGGTGAGTGTGGCCGTCTTTTTCGTCATGCAGGCACATACGTTCGTTGTTTACGGTTGACTGAGTACCGGAAGAACTTTTTGATGCCGTTGCAGTGTTGGTGTTTGTTTGTTGCGAGTTATCACTTGCCTGTTTTATTGATTTTACAGCCGAGAAAAATATAATGGCAAA
>JAZLJV010000091.1:0-2053 GCA_045618025.1 Clostridia bacterium | reverse complement strand
AAGGGCAATGTACAAACTTCATAAGGGTAAGTTCGCCGTCAACAAAGGTAATTCCGTCACGGCGAGTAAAACCGTAAATTTCACCAAGAGTCAGCTCCTGCGAATAGAAAAACGTTTCGGCATCGTCAAGGATAAGCAAACTTTCATCGTTAAAAATATTTAATCCAGTGCCGGCAATGTATTTTATGTTGTTTTCACGAGCCATTTGCACTGTGCCGATGTTATGTGCCACCACTCCAATGTTGTATATACCGGTCAGAAGGTTGGCAATGTATGCGTTAGAAACAAAACTCGGTACATCTAAAAACACGACGGACGAGGCCGGTGCTACTTGTGAAAGCCGTTGAACACTCTCCGAATTGATATTATCAAGTATTGCAATAACATACAAACCCTTATTAACAGCTACTTGAACCTGCTCAATATCAAAGCACCTGACGCAAAGTATCGGCTTGGCGTTACGCTTTGTAACAATTGTAGGCAAAATATCTGTTATGTTGTTCCGATTTAACCTTTTGTTATAGTCGTCCACTATTTCCTGCTGTAGCTTTTCCAACGCATGACGTCTTAAGGCGTTAATTTGCGACTTTGGCAGGAAAATATTGCCAATATTTACTACTATGTCAGCAATAGTACAGCAGGAATTGCCTGTTTTCTGTAATTGTTGTTCAATTTCTTCAGCGGAAATTGCAATGTTTATAGCACTTTGAGCCTTATCGCCGTATACGGTAACGACACTACTACCACAAGTCAATGTAAGCACAATCGGTTCATTTGGCGTTGCGACAAATACGGCTTGTACTGGTAACAAACGTTTGCAATTACGTACTTTATTAAGTAGTTGGGTATTACTTGTGTGTCTGACGATATATCCGTCAATAACTTTAGCGGAAAAATCCAGTTTTACAGTATTTGTACCGCTTTCCACAGCAATGGCTCCGCAAATTTCGTTGCCGTTACAGTCAAAAACCTTAAAACCGTCGCCTTTAGTGATATAACACGACGTTTTTAGTCTGCCTTTTTCTACAACTCCTACTTTTAATCCTATATGTGAAGGCGATTTATCGTAAATAATGCCGTCATTATTGCCCAGAAGATAGTTGTCGGCAGTATAGTCACCACGATTATACATCTCTTTCAGCAAATCTGTGTCGCCGTTTTTGGTTTTATTCTCAAAAGCACGCTTGTACACTGCCGATGTTGCGCCCGCATACTCTGCACGGCGGTTTCGTCCTTCTATTTTGAACGTCGTTGCACCGGCTTTTAGCAGTTTGTTTGCAAAAGACACTCCGCAAAGGTCTTTTGTGGAAAGCAAATAGCCCCTTTTACCGGTATTTACGCAGGTATATACTTTTCTGCAAGGCTGAGCACACAGGCCCCTGTTACCGCTGTTTCCACCCACCATCGTTGAAAACAGGCATTGTCCCGATTGGCACACGCACAACGCACCGTGAATAAAACTTTCCACGTTGACGCCACATTTTTTTACTTCAGCAATGCTTTCGTAAGTGCTTTCTCTTGCGCAAACAACTGTTGTAGCACCAAGATTTTTCAAAAAACGTCCTGCATAGCCGTCGTGACTGTTAAGCTGAGTGCTTGCAACCACTTCAAACGGCTTTGGAAGACTTTGGCAAAACAGCAAAAGTGCAAGGTCAGTAACAATAACACCGTCAGCGCATGCATTATATGCCGTCAAAATTGCCCTTTTTGCATCTTCAAGTTCATTATTTTTAACGGAAATATTAACAGTAACATAAACTTTAACGCCAAAAAGGTGGCAATAGTCTACCACCTGTTTTATGTTTTGCGAAGTAAAGTTTTCCGCTTTCATTCGTGCATTAAAGCTGTCTAGTCCCAAGTAAACCGCATCAGCGCCGTTATTTACTGCGCAAACAAGCGCATCGTAACTGCCTGCAGGCGCAAGAACCTGGTACTTTTTACCGTTTTCCAAATTATTTACCTCTAACGCAATACTGCGCCATATTTTTCCTGAATATTCTTCAGGCATTTGCCTGCCTGTTTTTCAATTTCACTGTCTTGCAACGTCTTTGTG
>JAZLJV010000090.1:0-14742 GCA_045618025.1 Clostridia bacterium | reverse complement strand
GATACCACCTTTGCAAAAAGTTCCGTAAAAAATATGACACTTAACGGTGTAACGTACTTTCAGCCCTTCCGCCCCTCAACACTTAAACAGCAAAAAAACACCCTTGTTGTCGGCTACAAATAAATAGAAACCGACAAAGGATGAATGATGAATTGTGCAACGTTGAGTGGAATGCAAAATTGTCATTCCGAATTGCCATGTCGCTAACGCTACTCGCAATGACAGTTTGTTGGTAAGGCTAACAAGTGATGATGAAGTGTAAAACGGTTTGGTAGAATTGTCATTCCGAGCGAAGCCGAGAAATCTCATCCTTGTTCAAAAGGTAGAGATACACTCCACTCACTTCGTTCGGTCGGTATGACATAGTAAATTTGCCGGATTTTTCTTGTTTGTCATTCCGAGCGAAATGTGAAAATTTGGACCAACATAAGAAAAGAAAAACCCTCCCACGGCTGTTACGCTATGGGAGGGAGTGTTAATTTATGTTTTTCGCTTATTTTTTACCTGCGTTGAATTTTTGAATCAAAGCTTCTTTGAATGTTCCATCATAATTATTGACTTCACTATTCGGTTTTCCGTCATCATTTACTATGTATTTTGAAGAATCTATAGTTGAATTTACAGTATTGTTTGTAAATGTAATATGATCTACAGAAATACTTGGATTAGATGTTTGTAAACTGTCATAAAGAGTAAACAAACCTGCTTGAGTAGTAGCACATTCAACATAAGTATTATTTGAGAATGTAATATCTAAATAGTGTAATTCTCCGCCTTGACTTGTTGTTTGTGTCATTAATTGACAAGTACTACGATTGTTTTCAGTTGAAGCGTAGAATGTATTACCATCAACAGTTATTGTGCCATCGGTTGTCTGACCATATACTCCTACAGGCATATTGAAAACTCTATTGCAGTTAATAAAAGTACATCCTTTAACTACTAAAAATCCATCATAAACCCCATTTCCTTGCAAATTAAAAATATACTTAACAGAGTCCATAAATGTACAATTTTCAAAAGTTCTGTTTCCTAATTTAGAACCAGATTCATTTGCATTATAGAAGAAGCAATTTCTAAATGTAATATTGGTTTTTGAAAGTAAATTTGGATTTTCGGATAAATCAAAAACCTTATCTTCAATAACAGTGACATTGCTTGTTGATTCACCGCTTATAACATCTGCAACAACACCTTGTTCAAGTTCAACAATATCTTCATTTTCAGCTTTTGTAGCACCGGAAATAAAAATACCGTTAATAACAGTTACATTTGTTAAAGGATCGCCGGTATAACTAATATAATGGCCTTGAAGGTCAATTGTATATGTACCTTCAGCAAAATGTGTTGCATAGTAACCACCATTGATATTTACCAACGATATATATTTTGTGATTCCATTTGACATATCAGTTGCGGTGTTTTTCCAAAGTCCCCAAAGTGTGGATTTATCTACAGATTCTTCTGGATATACAACTGTTCCTGTTTCATCAAGAAGGTACATTGTGTTTTTTTCAAGGCTATATGCATAGTGGAATCCGTTTGAATATGTTTCAAGCTTGCCCATATTCCAACCTTCGGCATATAATCCAGTTATTGCGTCACCTGCGTATTCAAACTTAGAGTCTGGAATAACTTCAAGTGCAAGGGCGGTGTTCATGTTTCTAACGTTTTGTTGGTCGTTAGAAAGGTTAGCTTTTTTGATGATATTGCTGAACGTTGGGATAAGCACTGCAGCGAGGATTGCTATTACTGCAATAACGATGACAAGTTCAACAATGGTAAAGCCTTTTTTGTTTTGTCTTTTCATTTTTCTTTTCTCCTTTAATAAAATTTTTATTCACACCCAAATGTGTGTGGATACTCCACACAACAATCAGGCAATTTTATTATATACCCCCCCCGCAAATGTCAAGTATTTTGAAGTAATTGGTGAAAAATTGTGCTATTTTTGGTGTTTTTGGTGCATAGTTGTGCACATTTCCCCTCCCGACGGCGTAGCCCTCAAAAATTTTTGGGAATTTTTGGGATTTGTTTTTACGGTTCTTGAGGAGAATTTTTTGAAAAATTTGCCGTTTGAAGTGTGGTATTTGTGGCAAATTTGAGTTTTGCGGTAAAAATAGCCGTCAGCAAAATGCCGACGGCGGTTGATTTTTAATAGTTTTGGTTTTGTTTTTGGCTGATTTTTTTATACAGTTTAGTGCTTTTATAATTAAATTTTACAAAATTTGCGGTTGTTGACGGTTTTTCATTTGCGGTTGTTGACGGTTTTTCATAAAATTTGCGGTTTTACAAAACAAAAGCCGACGGACAAACCGTCGGCGGTATTATTTTGATATAAAAAAGGTATAAACGTTTACCGCAACAAACAAAATACGTTAAAAAGCAACCGGCTTTGAAACTACACAATGTGTCGCAAATTTGGCATCATAAGGTGCGGAATGTAGCTAAGCAGTTCTTCAACAACGGCAAGTTGAGCGTGCAATTGCTTGTAGTCACCCTGTTGCGCATAGGAACGGGCTTCAGCAAAACGCAAATTGAGTTCGTAAACATCGTTATGCGGAAGTAACAGTTCACTTGTTTCACGCAGTTTTACCCAATCTTTTGCAAAATTTTCGTATTCATCAACGGTAAGTGTTTGGGCTTCAGCCTTTTGCAATACAACAAGGCATTTTTCGTGCATTTCGTGGTAGTCATTGGTAAGGAGAACCACCTCTATAATACCGCATGAAAGCACTATAGCCAATGCAATTACACCTGCCAAAATACTTTTAGTCATCGTGCACCTCCGATACGTTTACAAAAATTACGTTTTTGCCCTTTACCTGCAAAGTCATACGGTTGTTTTCATCAACGGCACACAACACAACATTTTTTGCACTGGTGTTATACTGTCGCAAAAGCCGTTCAATTTTTGTTTTGTTAATTTTGTTGCGTGTTACGTCGTCTTCATCCCACTGACCGTCCATTATTACCGGCACGGGCAGGGTTTTTTGCTTGGACTCCACCGCTTTGTTGGCAACTACTGAAAGTTGACCGTTGGTTTCCATTATGCCGTAACGTACTTCTTCCAACGAAAAATACTCAGCAGAACGCATTGCCTGAAGCAAATCGTTTACCTGCATGTTAAGGGAGTCAAGCGCCTGTAGGTTTATGCCGTCTTCAGTAAGCACCATTACCGGCTTACCGCTTATTACGTTTTGCATTTTGCTGTTTTTGGAAAGAAGCAAAATAAGCTGATGTATTACAAACATTGTCAATATTGCTACAATGCCGAAAGTAATGGGAATGGAACGGTCACTCATAGGGATGCAGGCAAGTTCGCTGATAACCAACGTTATTACCAGTTCAAAGGGTTCCATTTCGCCTATTTGACGTTTTCCCATAAGACGTATGACAAACAACAGTACAGCAAACAGAATTATGGCACGAATAAATATTATTAACATACTTTTAGTGTGCGTGCTTAAACAAAAATTATTACAAAAGCACTAGCATAGTAGCCGATACAGCTCTTTTGTTTTTGCGCAAACGGTTTGGAAACATTTTTTATACTTATTCTGACAAAAACAAGCAAATATCTGTTGCTAAATCAGCCACTGTTATACATTATTTGCTTGCACAAAGAAAAACCAAAACCATTTTTAACACCGTTTTTGGCAACGTTATGTTTTTTACTTTACATTTTAACCGTTTTGCTTTATACTGAAAACAGCAAAATTGACGTTATGCGTTAAGTGTTGAAAAACACGGAAAGGTTTTTCAAACGAAGGAACTCATTTGTTCTGCGGTGTAGCGCCGAGTCCGTTGCAAATGCCTATGCAATGCGGTTTCATAAGCCGGTTGAAAAAGGCTGATAAAAGTAACCGTAGTATTTACAACGGGTACCTTTTAACCGGACTGCTTTTGCAAAACGCAAAAGGAGTTTTTTTATGGAAAAAGAACAACAAATTGTATTTAAAAACAGTTTTACACGCAACTACTGGAAAACGGCTGTAAGTGAACTTAAAAGCGTGCGTTCGCTGGTGCTGTGCGCATTGTTTACAGCACTGCGCATTGCCGTTAAAGGTTTGAAAATACCTATTGCACCACCTTACGTTTATTTTTCATTTGATTTTTTGATAAACGCACTCGGCGCAACAATTTACGGACCTGTTCTGGCGCTTTTGGGCGGTGCGGCAAGTGATACAATAGGTGCGGTATTGTTCCCGACAGGTGCATACTACCTGCCTTTTGTTTTGGTGGAAATGAGTAGCGCATTTATTTTTGCGTTGTTCTTGTACAAAAAACCGCTGACGTCAATGCGCATTTTGCTTTCACGCCTTAGCGTTGTTACATTTTGCAACCTTATTTTGAACCCGATAATAATGTACTACTATTACATATGGCAAGGTACGGCAAAGGCGTTTGACATCATAAACTTAACACGTCTTATCAAAAACGTTGCACTTTTGCCGTTTGAAAGTTTGGTTCTTATTGCATTTTTACGTGCAGTAGCTGTTCCGCTTGCCAAGTACACCAACGTTTTACCGGAAAAAAGTACACTTAAAATAGGATGGCGTGAATGGGTAATTCTTTCGTTATTTACCGTTATTGCTGTTGTTGCCATTGTGCTTTACGTAATGTACAAAAAAGGCACGTTGATATTTTGACACAAAATATACCGCAAAAACTGCATAAATAACAAAAACAAACAATGAACACGTAAAGAAGGCTCAAGCAAATTAGTTGGCTTGGTATTGTTGCAGTTACTTAGTGTACGGTAGAGGTAAAAACAACAAAAAAGTGAGAGTACAAATGCTCTCACTTTTCTTTTTTTGTATTGATTTTGTCACACATTTTTGAATTGCAAAATACGTTGCAAGCGTCGGAATTGCCGGCGTTTTTACATTTTTTGCCGATACGTATATCAAAAACCTTTACGGTTATTACCAAACGGGATTTTTTATTTTTTGTTTTCAGCAAAAGTAATGGTAAATGTAGTGCCTTGCCCTACCACGCTTGATACACTTATTGTTGCATTGTGAATAAGACATATTTTGTGTGCAATGGTAAGTCCAAGTCCCGTTCCGCCGGTACTTCTGTTACGGCTACTGTCCACACGGTAAAACCGTTCAAACAGCTTGTCCAGCGATTTACTTTCTATGCCGTAGCCTGTATCGGTAACGGCAAGCACTGCACCGCTTTTGCTATTGTTTACACTGATAGTAACTTTGCCGTTTGGTTTGTTATACTTAATGGCGTTATCAACAAGGTTATCTACAAGGTGCGTCAACAACGATACGTCACCCAAAACATTTACCCTGTCGCCCTCCACGGCAATTTGCACATTTTTGTTATCCGCAATAAAGCGGTATTTTTCCGCTTCCTTTTCGGCAAGTGTAAGCAAATCAACCTGAACGCCGTTGGTAATTTTATCTGAATAGTCCAAGCGTGAAAGATACAGCAGGTCATCAATTGTGTGACGCATGCTTATTGATGCTTCATGAATGTTATCAAGATAGGCATTCCGTGCGGATTCTTCCTTTACCATACCTGAAAGCAACAGCTCGGAAAACCCACTTATGGCAGTTATTGGTGTTTTTAGCTCGTGAGAGGCATTGGCAATAAAGTCGGCTTTGTTGCGTTCTTCATTACGAATTTCCGTTACGTCAAACAACATCATAGAAACAAGGTCTTCGCCAACTTCACCGTGCACAAAAATATTCAGAACAGCGTGGTATATTTTGCCGGTAATATCGTCATACACGTCCGCATCACAAGGCGTGCGTGTTGATATAGCTTCTGCAAGCAAGTCAACATAGTTTCTGTTACCTATTATTTTATCAAAATGCAAATTTTCGTCTGTGGTTTTTACGCCCAAAACGCTTTTGGCATAGTCGTTTATGGCGTATACTTTTCCGCTTATGCCAACAATTACAAGGCCTTCTTCAACATTATTAATAATGTAATTTATTTTGTCACGTTGGTCTTTTATTTCGGAAATGTAGTCAACAATGGATTCGTTCACGGCGTTGATTTCACGATAGGCAGAGGCAACTTCCTCGTAAGGGTGCGTGGTTTCAATATCAGTGTAACCGCCTTGACTTATCGTCTTCAAGTGGGCGGTTATCCGGTCAAATGCCTGCACAACGTTTTTACTTGTGTTACCAATAATTTGAATGCTTAGCAACACCATTATGATAAGTACCACTGCCAAAGACAAAATACTTACCAATACGTACTCCGTAATGTCGGTTGTTTCCAATGAAAGGCGCAAAATAAGTTCGTAGCTGGTGTTATCGCTTACGGTGGTAATGTAACACATTTTGCCGTTACTACGGTAAACTTTGTCGCTACTGTCCGGACTATTTGCACGGGAAACTTCATCAGCAGAAAGACGAGATGTTATTTCGTCAAGTGACGAAGTACTGTCCACACGAATTACCTCACCTTCGGCAATGCTTATAGCAAGCCACTGCTGATTGCGTGTCATATTGTTTACAAACTTTTCCAGATCTTCATCGGAATAGGTTTGTGCAACAAGTTGTGTAGAAATAAAATCGGCAAAATACAGTATTTGTTTTTTTGAGTTGTTGTTATTTACGTAAGTTACAACGGCAAGTGACAACACAAAAATAAATACCAATGATATTGCCAAAATAAGCACATTGCGCCTTACAAGTTCTTTGTACATTTACTATTCCTCATCGTAAATGGCGTAGCCAACGGAGCGAACCGTTACAATATACGGGTCTCCGCCTGCATTACTCAGTTTTTCACGGATGGTTTTTATGTGCATATCCAACGTACGTGTTTCCACATCGCCGTCAAAGCCCCAAATATCACGCAACAGTTGTGAACGGCTTACCACTCTTGATTTGTTCTCTACCAAAAGTGAAAGCAGTTCAAACTCCTTAGCGGTAAGTTGCAACTGTTTGCCCTTTACCGTGCAGGTAAACTTGGTTTTGTCAATTACAATTTCACGAACTTTAAGTACTTCGTTTTCACGTGTGCCTATTTTGCGCAAATTGGCTTTTACACGGGAGATAAACTCGTTTACGCCAAACGGCTTGGTAATGTAATCAACTGCACCGTTATCCAAGCCTTTTACAATATCTTCTTCTTCCGAAAGGGCGGAAAGCATAATTACCGGCACTTTGCACAAACGTTGGTCGTTTTGCAAACGTTGCAAAATTTCATAACCGGACATTTGCGGAAGCATAAGATCCAGCACAATAAGGTCGGGAACGGTAATTTCCACCGCCTGCAAAAATTCCAAAGGGTACAAAAAACCTTGCGAGTTGTAACCACTTACGTCTAAAGTAGCTTTAAGCAATTGGTTTATGGATATATCATCTTCCACAAAGAATATTGTTTCTTTCATCTTTTCTCCTACTTTCACTGTGTTGCGATTTGTAAAAACCGTAAAATATCATTATGCCCAGTGACAGCACCAACGCAATTATAACAAAAACGTTGTTGTACGAAGTCTGATAGTAAAAATTGTAATAACCGTGTTTTACGTTGTTGGCGGTAAGGCCTATTTCCAACGTTATGTTGCCGTTTGCAAACGTTTCGTCAATGTACGGAACGTTGCAACTGTTTGCCAGACTCTTTATGTTAAGCATTGTCACTACCGGCAAGCCTTGGTAATGAAAGTATTCCAACAGGCCGGATTCTTCACTTAGTTTGCGTACGTTATTGTTGGAAATCACCGATTTTGGCGGTTCTACGTAGCCTACTTTGTTAAAAGCACTTATGCCTACACCTAAGCCGAGTGAAAGTCCACCAACGTTAATAAACATTTTTATATCAGGCACTTCTTGATGGAAAAGCTCTATACGGTACCGCACATTTTCAGCAAAATCTTCAACGCAAACAAACACCGAAGAATTATCGCTTGACGTTGCCTTGGCGTATATTTCCTGCAGATACGGGTCGCTGTCCTTTTGGCTTTCACCAAACGTATCGTTATCGCCTCCCCAAGAAAGATAGTCTATACCGTGTGTCAAAAGTCCCTTTTCACACAAATGATTTACCATTTCAAAAAAGGGCAGACGTGGATCGTTAGCACCATAATAAGATGCACCTATTCCGCTCATTACACAGGCCTTGAGACCGTAGGTCTGACATGCCACCAAACACGAAATGTTCATAGCGGGAAAGGAGCCGGAAAAAGTCATGCCGACTTCATCTCCCTTTTTCAGGCCTGCACGCTTAAACAAGCTTATTATGTAACCTGCCCAGTTTGGGTCGCAAGATGTTCTTTTGGCCGAGGGATCCCCATTCGTGGTGGATATTACGCCTAATTCGTCCAAATGCTGGTCGTAGTATTCGCCAATCATACCTGTTTGCAGGTAGTCTTTCGCGGATAGCGACAGCCCGACGGTGTTGAGTTTGTAGTCGCAAATTTCTTCAAAGCATGCTTTGGAAAGTTCTGATGCCTGCACCATAAGTTCGTAGTCGTCGTCAATTTCGGTTGTGGCGGTTACAAACGTAAGCACTACCGAACACGCCAGAATAATAAGCCACACGGCAAGTATCAAAGATGTAAAAGGTATTACTTTATTATTCATTACAGCACCTTCACAGCGGTAAGCAACAAAATGGCAAGTTCAACAAGGCACACTACAACCGCCAATGAAAGAGAGGTTTTTACCACTCCTTGCTTATACATATTGTTGGCAATAATGCCTGCAACGGTGTAACCCACAACGTTTATGACGGTAACGGTGAAATCCTGGAAGAATAGTCCCAATACCAAGTTAAACAAAAAGTGCAATGCCAAGCTTACGATAATAAGCAAAACAAAACGGCGCTTGCCAAAAATAAGAAAATGTTTGGAAAGCAATTTGACAATGTAGTAAGATGCAATAGCTATTGCCAACGTGTAAAACATACGAAGTGGGCTGGAAATATACATAACCATAAGACCGGGAACAATTATTCCGCCCGGGGTAAGGTCAGTAAGTTCATAAAAAATAATGCTGATAAGCAAACCTAAAATTAAAATGTCAGACATTATTTGCCTCCGTACAATTCGGAAGTACCTATGGCACTTTCCGTTCCGTTTTGTTTGAAGTAGTCAATAATTTTCAAACCGTCCTGCGCAATGTTTCCGCAACCGAAAACAATTCCGTTATCCAGTTGTGCGTAGTCGGTAATTTGTTTTGGGATAATTCCGCACTTTTTTAATTGTTTTACAACGTAACCAAGGTTAGAGCCCACCACAACTACATCCTTAAACTGCATTTTTGTTAGCATTTCTATATGCTGATTTATGCGGAAAGGGCGGTCGGGACGTTCATTAAGTACCACGGTAACGTCGGACAGATTAAAACGCTTGCCGAGTTTTTCGTATACAAGCAGTGTAGAATCGGGATCGTTTATGGAAAAACCGTTTATAAAGGTTGCGTTTGGCGTGGTAAATACCGCAAGTGCACCCATATCGTGCACATATTTTTTCATACCGTTAAAAAACGTTTCACGGTTTAGTCCCAAAACGTCGCATACAGCCAAAGCTGTGGCAATATTATCGGGAAAAGTATCTAAAAGTTCATCTCCCGCATACGGTTGTGCAACTACCACTTTGGTGTTAAGTTTGGTAGCAACACTGTCAAAAACAGCGGTAAACTTGTCCTCACCAAGTACAAGCGTTTTGCCTTGTGGCGTTGTGTTGGCAAGAGAATACGCAATACTTTCCAGGTCTTCGCCCATTTGGTCCAAGTGGTCGGCACGTACGTTGGTAATAACACCTACATCGCTATGCAAAATGCGGTGTTCTGAGACATACTGCAAATCGGGATTGACTGCCATACATTCCAACACCAAAAAGTCGGCATTTTGCTTGCCGGCAAGTTCCAACATTGCAACTTGCTCACGAATATTTGCCGAGCCAAGACGTTTTAACTCTTTTGGCTCACCCGTAACATCAATAACGGTAGGAACTGTGCCAGTAGTTTTGCTTACCACTTGGTAACCAAACTCCCTTAAGCCGGCATCAATAAGACGGGTTACCGTACTTTTGCCACGTATACCGTTAACGTGAATAACTTTGCCTATTTTTGCACGTTGTTTTGACGAATAATAGTGCTCAAACACCACGTAAGCGACGTAAAACACCGCCAAAATTGTCAAAACAACCGTCATACTGTCTGCAAGATACTGCGTGGCAGGTACCACGTGTGCCACAATTACACCTATTGTAAATACAGCCAAAATAATGGCAACAATCAAATCAATCATTTGACACACCTGCCATAAACTTTATCATAGTGCTAACGGCCTCTTCGTTGGCAAGTTGACATTGAATTGCCGAATCGTGATCTGCCCATGTAGATAGCTTGAAGTCGGCATTGCCTTCCGCAGTAAAACAAACGTAGTTTGCACGAGTAAATACTTGTTCAACCATACGGTCGGAAAGCAACCCACGCCTTGCTGTACCGCCTACGTGCCAAGCAACAACTGTTATTTCGCCAAGGTCAGCTCTGTCAAGAAATGCCGTTGCACGGTCAATTTCACTAACGGCGTTTACGCCTCGCTCACTCATAGATTTTGCCGAACAACCTATTACCAAAAACACAACCGAACCGCTTGGCACGGGCGATGCGCTTTCATCCAAGGAGATATCCAACGTAAAATCTATACCGTAGTCACGTGCACTGCGAGCAATAAGACCGGAGTCCGTTGCCTGTCCAATAGACGTTATGTACAATTTTTTATTTTGAAGCATACCAAAGAAGCCGTTATCAAACTCTGAAACGGGCGGAGTAACGGCTGGTTGTTGGTTGTCACAAGCACAAAACAATGTGCCAAGCAGTAGCAAAATCAAAAATAATGCTATAAATTTGTTAGTTTTTCTTGTATTTTTCAATGCCTTGTTCAAATAAGTCGTTTCCTTCGCTGTCGTAGCAAACAATAGCGTAAAAATCTTCAACTTCCAAACGGTGAATAGCTTCAGCGCCAAGGTCTTCGTAAGTTACAACTTCACACTTTTTTATAGTTTCGGAAATAGATGCGGCAGCACCACCGATAGAGCAAAGGTAAACTGCACCGTATTTTTTTAGCATTTCCTTGTATTCAGGGCTACGTGTGCCCTTGCCCACCATAACTTTTAGGCCTTGTTGCATAAGCGGTTCACTGTACGGGTCCATACGGTAACTGGATGTTGGGCCTGCAGAGCCTATTGCACGGCCCGGTTTTGCCGGTGTTGGCCCTACGTAGTAAATAATGCCGTTGTTAACTTCAATAGGCAATTTTTCGCCTTTAGCAAGCAAATCGCACAAACGTTTGTGTGCAGCATCACGACCGGTGTAAATTACACCGCTGATAAGTACCGTATCACCGGCACGAAGTTTTTTTATTTCTTCCGGATTTACCGGGCTGGAAAGTCTGATCATTATGTATTTACCTCCACTTTTTACATTTCGCAATGCTTATGACGTGCTGCATGGCATTGAATATTGATAGCCACAGGCAAACTTGCAATGTGGCAAGGGTGACAATTTACTTTTACTGCAAGGCAGGTTGTTGAACCGCCAAAGCCCATAGGACCGATGCCGATTTTGTTGATTTTTTCCAGAAGTTCGGCTTCCAAATCACGTGCAATAGGATCCGGATTTACGTCGTCAATTTCACGGAAAAGTGCTTCCTTGGCAAGAAGTGCACTCTTTTCAAAGTTACCGCCAATGCCTACGCCAACAATAATTGGTGGGCATGGTTTTCCGCCTGCGTGGAACACGGTATCCAAAACAAGTTTTTTGATACCTTCAACACCGTCAGCAGGAATAAGCATTTTTACAACGCTCATATTTTCACTTCCGCCACCTTTTGGTGCAACGTCAATTTTGAAAACATCTCCCGGAACAAGTTTTACGTGAGTAATTGCAGGAGTATTATCTTTGGTGTTTACACGGTCAAGTGGGTGACGAACAACAGATTTGCGCAAGTAACCTTCAGTATATGCTTGGCGTACGCCTTCGTTTACTGCTTCGTAAATATCTCCCTTAAATGTTACTTCACTACCTATTGTAAGGTAAACAACGGCAACACCGGTATCCTGACAAATTGGTAAATGCTTTTCACGTGCAAGCAAATCGTTTTCAACAATTTTGTTCAAAACGTCCTTCCCGAGAGGTGATTCTTCATTTTGTGCGGCATTTTTTAACGTACAAAGCACGTTTTCGGGAATGTTTTCCGCAGCATCAATAAACATTTCTTTGATTTTTGCCGTAACATCGGCAAGGTTAATTTCTCTCATGATTTCCTCCAATAATTATGCTAAACGCATTAATAAACTTTTTATTCTATATCAATGTGTACAACCGGTTTGTGGTCGGCTTTGAACCATTTCATAGATTGAACGGCATTTTCAACGCTTCCGGTGGTATAAATTTCCACTTCGCCTTTTTGCGTACTTGTGGAAAGCAAGTTCTTTTCAGCCAGCACTTTTTGCAGTTCTTCGCCGGTTGGTGTACCACAGGCAACGTAGTTTATGTCGCCCAAAACTTTGCGCATTTGCGGTTCAACAAGGCTAAAATGCGTACATCCGTGAATAAGCGTATCCACACCACTGTCCTTTATGGCTTGCAATTTGTCGCCGACAACTTTTTCGCCAAGTGGGTCGTCCAAGTCGTGCGTTTCCACAAAGGTAACAAACTCGCTACAAGCAAGCGGAACAGGCGTTTTGCCGGCATCTTCAATTAGTTTTTGGTACGTTCCGCTATTTATTGTTGCAATGGTTGCAAGCACTGCAATTTTGCCGTTTTTGGTGGTTTCAACCGCCTTTTTGCATGTTGGTTGAATTACGCTGATAACGGGAATATCCGTTACGGCGTGTGCATACGCAATGCGAAGTGATGCGGTATTGCAAGCAATTACCACTGCTTTTGCACCTTGGCTTACAAGGTGACGTGTAACCTTTGCAACACGGTCGCCAACGTATTCCGCTGTTTTTGTGCCGTACGGGCAATGGCCTTGGTCGGCAACGTAGTAAAAGTTTTCGTTAGGAAAAAGTTTGATAAGTTGTTCCAAAACGGTAAGTCCGCCAATGCCACTATCAAACACACCTATAGGTTGTTTCATTGTTAAATCCTTCTTTTTGTTAAATAAAAGCCTTCGCCAACGGCTTTACGTCAGCAAAAACATACATATTGCATCTTTGTAAAACGGAGCCGTCCGAAGTGAACGGCTCCGAATCATTAAGATGGAAACTGATTATTCAGTTGTGATAATTTTTCTTAAACAATCATTAAACAAATAATCGTTTCGTAACAAGCATTATTCAGCTGTTCTCAAAGCAAGTTCAAATTCACCTGGGTTAATAACAGTCCAAGCACTCATGGTTTTACCACTGTTCTTGCAACCAACAAGGTACAATGTGCCTGTAACTTTTATGCACTTGCTACCGGTTGCGGATTTTGTTCCTTCCGGTGCCCAAGCCATTTCAGTACCAAACAATTCTTCCGTTGCCTTCCAGCTTACGCAGAATGCACGGTTACCGTTGTCATCGGCAACGTAGTCAGGGAATTGGTAACGTGCAGCAGCACTGCCGGCAGCATCTTTGTAGTTGATTTGGTAACGGATTTGCTTGTCGCTTGAACCGCAACCAACAAGTGAGAAGTCACCCGTAATTTTTACAACGTAACCTTGTTTGTGAGCAGTTTGGAGAGCCAATGCAGCAAGTTTTGCGTCGCTGTCAATTGTTTCGTAAACTACAAGGTTGGTGTAATCAATTGTGCCGGCTTCAATAAATTCCATTGTACCACCGGTCAAAATACGAACGTTATCAGTGTTATCAAGAACAACGTTTTCAAGGTGAACTTTGTCGCCTGCCTTGTACTTGGTTTGTTCAGCACCATAGGTGTAGTTGCCTGTCTTGTACCAAACAGTGTTTACACCGTCCGTCAAAATCATACCGTCTCTGTAGTCTTCAGCGTTTTCAGGAGAGCCTGCAATTGCTGCAATGTATGCTTCCATTTTGGAAATAGCAATATCTTCGCCTGTTGTTGCAAGAGCTTCGCTTACCTTCGTCCACTTTATTTCACCAACAATAACGGTTACCTTGTAAGAACGTGCAATTTGCATGCCTTCGCAAGCGTAGGAAGCAGTAAGAATAACTTCGGTGTTTTCCGTTACTGTGCCGATAGCACCTGTAGTAGCGTTAATAACATCATTGTTAGAAGTCCAAGTAATGTTTGTTGCGTGTTCGGTAGAAGTTGCAAGGTTAATAGATGAAACTTCGCCTGCCTTGATGTTTGTATCAAACAAATTATCAAGTTCGTCAGCTGCTTTAGCAAAGTCGGAATTAGCCTGAGTTGTAAGTGTCATAGCTTCAGGTTTTACAAATGCCCAACCAGTCATTGTGTCGCCTGCATCGGTGCATACTGCGTAAATTGTTCCTGCAGCAGGTTCAGCGGCTAGACTACCGTTTTGGTCCATACCGCACTTTGTCCACCATTCAGGAATAAGGTAAGAGTTTGCTTGTGAGCTGAAGCTGAACGTACGGTTGCCTTTTGCTGTAGTTGAGTAGTCAGCAAATGCGTAACGTGCGTCGGCAGAAGCTGCAGCTGTCTTGTAGTTAAGTTGCCAACGGCAGTTGCTTGAACCGGTACCAACAAATGTGTAGACGCCGGTAAATGCAACGCAAAGACCGTATTGTGTCTTTTCAGCACTTGCAGCATAAGCAGCCATTGTTGCATCATCGTAAATTACGTAGTCAACAATCATGTTGGAGTAATCAATTGTGTTACCAACAGAAAG